>QMOL01000088.1 GCA_003648225.1 Chlamydiota bacterium | reverse complement strand
GTATCAACTTTGATATATTCACCTTCTTCAATAAAGATGGGAACTTGAACGGAATAACCTGTTTCAAGTATTGCCGGTTTAGTCACATTGGTAGCAGTATCACCCCTAACGCCCGGATCGGATTTAGTGATTTTAAGTTTAACGACCATTGGGAGAGTAATTTCGATAATTCTCTCACCGAAGAACAGGACATCGACGGTCGTGTTTTCAAGCAGAAAGTTTTTTTTATCTGCGACGACATTTTCATCAGCGAGATGATTTTCGTAAGATTCCGGGTCCATAAAGCAATAACTATTTCCATCACAATACAGGTAGTCCATTTTTTTTGACATAAGGTCAGCCGGATGAAACTTATCATTTGAGCGGTAAGATCTATCGAAGCTAATGCCTGTAAGCATATTTTTCATTCTAACTTTATAGATTGCCTGTCCTTTTCCCGGTTTAGAGAAATCGAAACCTGTTACGACATATGGTTCGTTATCGATTTGAATTTTGAGACCTTTTTTCAGATTACTGGCATCGTACATGTTACTATTTATTAATTGTTATTTATTAATTGTTATTTATTAATTGTTATTTATTATCACCAATATTTTTCGCCTTTTAATTCGAGGTATTTTTCGAAGTCGTCAATATTTTTAAAGAGAACGTCATAAAATATATCGCTATTTATTTCACAATCTTTTTGGTTATGTTTACGACAAATCAGCGGACGTTTATCATAAATGGAGCAAAGATTATTTTTATCAAGGTAGCGGCATTTATTATTCAGATATAAATACCATTTTCCTTCATCAATAAACACCCAGGTGTTTTCGTGACACAGGTACCAGCGAACGTCTTCATATTCATCTGGGCAGTCCGGTTCATCGATTTCCAGAGAGAAATATTTGCAACATTTAGCGCCACATTCTATGCACATTTCCGTAAGTTCCTCAGGAGAGAGTTTACGTTTTTTTTTCTTAAGAGCCATTAGTAAGATTAGTCTTTATACCGGAAAGTTATTCTGCCTTTAGTGAGATCATACGGTGACATTTCGATTTTAACACGGTCGCCGGTAACGATTCAGATAAAGAATTTTCTCATTTTGCCTGATATATGCGCGAGCACTTCATGACCATTTTCGAGTTCGACTTTATACATAGTACTTGGCAGGACTTTAGTCACGACACCATCCATTTCAATAACATCATCTTTTCCCATAAGGTTTCTCTCAATTTATTAAATATACAGCGCATAGTATACGCATTAATTATTATACGATATTATATCGTAAAGGCTTAAAAAGTTCAAGTTGATATAAATTATTGACAATGATAAAGAGATTTGATAATATTTTACAGAAAGAAACTTTCATGTTAATTTCAGTTGAGGATTATTATGTCAAATATTATGCCGGAAAAAGCCAAAGAATTATTTTTAACTTTTAAAAAAGCGATTGAAGCCGAACGAGAGGCGCAAACGATGTATTTAGAAGCGATTGACCAAACTGACGATTCATTTTTAAAGAACATCTTGAATGGATTTTATCAAGATGAAGTTCGTCACGAAAATGAATTAATGGAGCAGTATAAACGTCTTCGTAACACGTATGGAAATAATCATCCCTTAAATAATTATTGATAAACAGAATGAAAAGCAAGCCACCTTTAAGAACAGGTATTTCGAGGATTTTATACGCGTTTTTATATTCGTTTCACGGATACAAATCAACATTTATAAATGAGGCGGCATTCCGTCAGGAATTATGTATATTTGTAATTCTGCTTCCGGTTATAATTTTCATTCCTGTTTCGATAATGTTTAAAGCGATACTTTTTTTCGCAAATATGAATATTTTAATCGTAGAACTTTTAAACTCAGCAATTGAGACAATTGTTGATATGGCTTCACCGGAATATCACATTCTTGCCAAACGCGCGAAAGATATCGGCAGTGCGGCTGTGAACGCGAGTTTCATATTAGCGATAGTAATGTGGGGAACGGCTGTTTATTCAGTCATTACGATGATTTCGCGATTATGATTCGAGGATTTTCTCCTGAACGCTTTTAGGAACATTTTCAAAATGATCCGGTTCCATCGAATATGAGCCCCGGCCGCTTGTAATAGTACGAATAGCGGTAGCGTACCCAAACATTTCTGCTAATGGAGCGAAAGCTTTAACGATTTGTAAATTTCCGCGGGGAACTATTTCCCTGATTTGTCCTCTTCGGCTGTTAAGATCGCCGATAACATCGCCGAGGAAAGATTCCGGCATAGTAACTTCCACTTTCATAACCGGTTCCATTAGAACCGGCGATGCTTTTTTCGCAGCGTCTTTCAAAGCGAAAGAGCCTGCCATTTTAAAAGCGAGTTCCGAGCTATCGACTTCATGATAAGAGCCGTCGAAGAGAGTAGCTTTAAAATCGAGCATAGGATATCCCGCGAGAACGCCGCTTGTAGAAGCTTCTCTAATACCTTTTTCGACGGCGGGGATATATTCCTGTGGAACGACTCCGCCTTTGATTTTATTTTCAAAGACGATACCTTCTCCCTGTTTAAGGGGTTCAAATCTAACTTGAACATCGGCATATTGACCATGGCCGCCGGATTGTCTAACGAATTTTGAACGCACTTCAGCCGGTTTAGTAATAGCTTCTCTATAAGCCACCTGCGGTCTTCCGACATTAGCGTCGACTTTAAATTCTCTAATAAGCCTGTCTTTAATAATTTCGAGATGAAGTTCTCCCATACCCGCGATAATTGTTTGTCCTGTATCTTCATTTGTGCTAATTCTGAAAGTAGGATCTTCTTCAGCGAGCCGTCTTAAAGATTCGTGAAGTTTATCTCTATCGCCTTTGCTTTTCGGTTCGATAGCGAGGGAGATAACCGGTTCGGGAACTGACATAGACTCAAGCACGACTTGTTGAGCTTCATCACAAAGAGTATGACCGTTTTTAGTATATTTAAGACCTACGATAGCGCCGATATCGCCTGATCTAAGGATATCAACGTCTTGTCTGTCATTAGCATGCATTTGAACGATACGTCCGATACGTTCTCTTTTATGAACGGAAGAATTATAAACGTGCTGTCCTTTTTTCATACATCCCGAATAAACTCTGAAGAAAGTAAGTTTTCCGACATAAGGGTCGGTAACAATTTTAAAAGCGAGGCCTGCGAGAGGAGCAGTATCATCAGCGGGTCTTTCTTCAATTTCGCCTTTAGAATTAACGCCTGTAATTTGTTTGGTTTCGAGAGGTGACGGCATATAATTAATAACCGCATCAATAAGTAAGCGAACGCCTTTATTTTTAAAAGCCGAGCCACATGTAACGGGAACGAGGTCACCCGCGAGAGTTCCTTTTCTAACAGCAGCAATTAACATTTCGTTAGATATTTCTTCACCTTCGAGATAATTATTCATAAGTTCATCATCGAATTCGGAAGCGGCTTCAATCAAGGCTTCTCTTTTTTCATCACAAAGATCTTTAAGGTCATCGGGGATATTTTCTTCAGTATACATATTATCTTTAAGGTCTTCATGCCAGATATATGCTTTTTGTTCGATAAGATCGATAAGTCCTTTAAACTGGTCTTCCGCGCCAATCGGCACCTGGATAGCGACAGCGTTTGTATTAAGGTGTTCATTCATCTGTTCAACGGTGCCGAAGAAATCAGCGCCTGTGCGGTCCATTTTATTAACGAAAGCCATACAAGGCACGTGATATTTCTGTGCTTGTCTCCAAACGGTTTCGGACTGAGGCTCTACGCCTCCGACGGAGCAAAAGACAGCTACAGCGCCATCCAGGACGCGCAGTGAGCGTTCCACTTCGATGGTAAAATCAACATGTCCCGGAGTATCAATAATATTAATCGCATGTCCATTCCATTTACATGTAGTGGCAGCGGAAGTAATAGTGATACCGCGTTCCTGTTCCTGAACCATCCAGTCCATAACAGCCGTACCGTCATGCACTTCGCCCATTTTATAAGTTACGCCTGTAAAATATAAGATACGTTCAGTGGTAGTGGTTTTACCGGCATCGATATGAGCCATAATGCCGATATTTCTAGTTTTTTCAAGAGATATTTCTCTAGCCATTTTAAATAAAGTAAGATTAAGATTAATTAAAAGCCCGTCAGAGCAAATGAATAAACTAATATGCTAAGACGGGCGTTTGAATAGTAAAGATACTACCAACGGAAGTGAGCAAAAGCTCTGTTAGCTTCTGCCATTCTGTGAGTATCGTCACGTTTTTTAATAGTATTTCCCTGTTCAGAAAAAGTATCAGCGAATTCCTGGGCAAGAGCTTTAGCCATTGGAGACCCTTTTTTAGAACGAGCGAAACCAATAATCCATCTAATAGCGAGAGCATCCTGCCTATGAGGAGGGATTTCTACCGGAACCTGATAAGTTGCGCCGCCAACGCGTCTCGACTTAACTTCGAGCATAGGTCTCGCGTTATCCATAATTTTATTAAACATTTCAAGTTTATCAGACTGTGAAATCATTTTAGCAGCTTGGTCAATCGCATCGTAGAAAATTTTTTCGGCGATATTTTTTTTACCATCGAGCATAATATAATTAATAAATTTAGTAACGAGTTTACTGTTAAATTGTTTATCCGGAACAGTATCTCGTTTTTGAGGTTTTCTTCTTCTAGCCATGATATTATTTTAGATTTTAGGTTTTAGATTTCGTTTTAGCGCCCTGCGTATGCAGAATGAACTACGCTTTAGGTCTTTTAGCTCCATACATAGAGCGGCTTTGTTTTCTATTTTCAACGCCTGCAGTGTCAAGGACGCCACGAACGATATGATAACGCACACCCGGTAAGTCTTTAACACGTCCGCCACGAACAACAACAATAGAGTGCTCCTGAAGGTTATGACCTTCACCCGGAATATAGGCAGTTACTTCCTGCCCGTTAGACAGTCGAACGCGAGCGACTTTACGCAGAGCCGAGTTTGGTTTTTTCGGAGTTCTGGTAGTAACCTGAAGACAGACGCCGCGACGCTGAGGGCAATGGTCGAGCGAAGGGGTTTTATATTTTTTAGCAATAGTTTTCCGACCTTTTCTTACGAGCTGATTAATAGTTGGCATATTTAACCTTATATTATATTATTATATTATTATTTTATAAATTAATTTTCATCTTCTGAATTTAAATGTGATTCGGGTGTATAGCCTGCAACATTTCTGATAATACCTTCAACATCCGAAATACCTGCATCATCATCATCATCAACGCTAAGGAAAGCGGGTAAAGTCTCATTACTTTTAACTCTACCAACATATAGTTCATCATTTCCTTCATAACCCACTTTAAAATGTTCCTGAGAGAATCCGGTACCTGAAGGAACGATATGACCCATAATGATATTTTCTTTAAATCCGAGCAGGGGATCTTTTCTACCTGTAGCGGCGGCTTCCGTAAGCACTCTGGTGGTCTCCTGAAATGAAGCTGCCGAGATAAAGCTGGCAGTACTTAATCCTGCTTTAGTTACTCCTTGCAGAACAGGTGAACCTTTAGCCGGTTTCCCTGGCGGATCCAATGCGGCGACTTTATTATTTTCGATATTAAAGAGACCGATTTCAATATCCTCACCAAAGAGGAAAGAAGTATCTCCCGGATCAGTAATCTGAACTTTTCTAAGCATTTGTCTAAGGATTACTTCCACGTGTTTGTCATTAATTTCGACGCCCTGACAGCGGTATACTTCCTGAATTTGATCGAGCAGATAACTCTGCAATTCTTTAATTCCACAAATCGCAAGAAGATCATGCGGATTAACAGCGCCTTCAGTAAGCTGCTGCCCTTTTCTAACATTTTCACCCGCAGTAACAACGAGGTGTTTACCGAGAGGGATAAGGTGTTCAAGTTCTTCACCTGTAGTCTCATTTTTAACGATAACTTTTCTTTTACCGCTGGTAATACCTTCACGAAACTCGATAACACCGTCAATTTTAGCGATATCAGCTGCTTCTTTAGGAATACGTGCTTCAAACAATTCTTCAACGCGCGGCAGTCCGCCTGTGATATCTTTAGTCATGGAAGCTTTACGCGGAGTTTTAGCGATAAGGGCACCCGCCTTAACAATTTCGCCGTCTGCAACAACGATATGAGCGTTTGCGGGAATATAGTGATGGCTCAAGACTTCATCGGTATTAGGATCTTTAATAATAATTTGAGGGCGTAAGTTTTCACGGGTTTCAAGAATAACGGTTTCTATTTTACCTGTAGCCTCATTACGTTCACGTTTCATAGTAGAGCCTTGAATAATATCATTATACTGGACACAGCCACGTTTTTCAGTATAGATAGAGATACTATAAGGATCCCATTTAACAAGTTTCTGACCTTTTTTAACTTTATCGCCATCTTTAACAAAGAAGACAGCACCGATAACGAGAGAATATTTAGCGATTTCTCTATCGTTTTTATCATGTAAAGTAATAAGACCGTTTCTATTCAGTGCCAATTCACCTTCTTTAGTTTTAACAGTACGCACATTATGAATTCGCACATAGCCATCATTGGCAGCGTTATAAAAAGGTTTTGTGACTTCTGAGCTTGCAGTACCACCTATATGGAAAGTACGCATAGTAAGCTGAGTTCCCGGCTCACCGATTGACTGAGCGGCAATAATACCTGCCGGTGTCCCCTGTTGTACAAGCGAATGTCTTGCGAGGTCCATGCCATAGCATTTAGCACACATACCAAATTTAGCTTCACAAGTTAAAGCGGAGCGAATAGTAATGCTATCGATATTATAATCATCAACACGAGAAGCCATTTCTTCAGTAATTAATTCACCGGCTTTAAAGAGGATATTATTAGTACCGGGTTCGTAAACATCATTAACAGCAACTCTGCCGGTAATACGATCGGAGAGAGGAACTTTAATTTCGTTACCTTCTTCAATGGCGGTAACTCTGATTCCATTTGGAGTTCCGCAATCATCTTCAATAATAATAACATCCTGGGCGACATCGACGAGGCGTCTGGTAAGATAACCTGCATCCGCGGTTTTCAGAGCGGTATCTGCCAATCCTTTTCTAGCGCCGTGAGTAGAAATAAAGTACTCAAGAACCGAAAGACCTTCTTTAAAATTAGAAGTAATCGGGGTTTCAATAATTTCACCGGAAGGTTTAGCCATAAGACCGCGCATAGCAGCGAGCTGTTTAATCTGATCTTTAGAACCGCGAGCTCCGGAATCAACCATCATGTGAAGCGGATTCATCTCTTTATTAGCCAGGTCAGGAATATGCAGGCTGTCAAACAAATCGTTAGCGAGTTGGTTACTAATATGAGTCCATTCATCAACGATCATGTTATAGCGTTCATTTTCGGTAATAACGCCCGATTTATATCTGTCAGCGACTTTTGCCACAGCTTTATTTGCTTTAGCAAGAATTTTTTGTTTAGTATCCGGAACAGCCATATCATACATAGAGATTGAAATTCCGGCAATAGTAGCGATATGGAACCCGAGTTCTTTAATTTTATCCAAAGTTTCCACAGTACGTTTTTGACCAACAGCCTTATAACATTCCGAGACAATGTTTCCAAGCAGTTTTTTATTAACTGTATGGTTATGAAATTCAAGTTCATCAGGCAGCATTTCATTAAAGATAACCCGGCCGGCTGTGGTAATAACCGGTTTCTGATTGCCCGGAAACATAACTTTAATTTCCGTATGAAAAGTAATCGCGTCGTTATCAAGCGCGCGATGAACTTCATCAGGCGACAAAACACCGACTTTAGCTTTTGAATGTTCTTTAAGCCAAGGATCGATTGTAAGATAATATATTCCAAGGACCATATCCTGAGTAGGAGTCATAATCGCTTTACCGGATGCCGGGGAATAAATATTATTGGTTGCGAGCATCAGATTTTTAGTTTCCCACTGCGCTTCTTTTGAAAGGGGAACATGTACAGCCATCTGGTCGCCGTCAAAATCAGCATTAAATGCCGCGCAGACAAGAGGATGAACTCTAATAGCGTTTCCTTCAATAAGGACAGGTTCGAAAGCCTGAATACCCAGTCTGTGCAAAGTAGGGGCACGGTTAAGCATTACCGTATGACCCTGAGTAACCTCTTCAAGAATATCCCAAACTTCAGAGGGTTCGCGTTGAATAAGTTTTCTTGCTGCTTTAACCGAGCTTGCCATTCCTGTTTTCACAATAACAGATGCAACAAAAGGCTGAAAGAGTTCCAAGGCCATTTTCTTAGGAAGACCACATTGGTGAACTTTCAGTTCCGGTCCGACAATAATAACTGAACGTCCGGAATAATCCACGCGTTTACCGAGCAGGTTTTGTCTGAAACGTCCTTGCTTACCCTTAAGATTATCACTTAATGATTTAAGAGGACGATTTGACGGGCCGGTAACTACGTGGCCGTGCCGTCCGTTATCAATCAAAGCGTCAACAGCTTCCTGCAGCATTCTTTTTTCATTTCTGATGATAACTTCCGGTGTTCTCTGACTAAGCAAAAGTTTCAATCTGTTATTACGATTAATAACTCTTCTGTAGAGGTCATTCAAATCAGATGTGGCAAATCTACCGCCATCGAGAGGGACCAGCGGTCTCAAGTCAGGCGGAATAATAGGAATTGCCTCAAGAATCATATGTTCGCATTTACTGGTTGAATGTCTGAATCCTTCAATTACTTTCAATCGTTTAGCGATTTTTCTTCTCATTGGAACTGAACGGGTTTTATGAATTTTCTCATAAAGCTCTTCAGCACATTTATCCAAATCCTGTTCTATAAGAAGACGTTTGATCGCTTCAGCACCCATTCCGACTTCAAATGAAGGGCCATGTTTTTCAACATAGTCTTCGTATTCCAGTTCATTGATAAGTTGGAATTTTTTGAGTTCGGTTTTTCCGGGGTCGAGAACAATATAATCTTCAAAATAAATCACGCGTTCCAATTTTTTTGTTGGAAGGTCAAGAACTGTTCCAATTCTTGAAGGCATAATTTTAAAGAACCAAATATGAGCAACCGGAGCCGCGAGTTCGATATGTCCCATACGTTGCCTGCGAACTTTTTTCTCGGCAACTTCAACGCCGCATCGTTCGCAAACTATACCGCGATATTTAATTCGTTTATATTTACCGCAAGCACATTCCCAGTCTTTAACGGGTCCGAAAATTCTTTGGCAGAACAATCCGCCCGTTTCCGGTTTATATGTGCGGTAATTAATAGTTTCCGGTTTTTTCACTTCACCATTTGACCATGAGCGCACAACGTCAGGAGATGCTATTTGTATAACGACCTGGTCAAGCGAGGCCTGTATAGGCGGTCTGTTCGGCATATCCTGTGGACTAACCGGACCATCGAATGAAGTTTGATTTTCTGTTTTAATATTTTTTTCAGTTGCCATTTGTATCTTCAGGGTTTTGAAAAG
>QMOL01000087.1 GCA_003648225.1 Chlamydiota bacterium | reverse complement strand
TGTTACGTAAAAAAGCAAGATATGACCGCGTTCTTGAACATTTAAAAGCTCTAAAACGAATATCAAAAAAACGTGAACTTTCTTTCATACACAATGAGAAAAAACTTGAAGTGGTCAATGCGGTCATTAAATACTACAAGGATCATATTGAGAAACTTAAAACAAAGCGTAAGAAGTTAATAGAGTTTCTCACGCTGGAAGAAAATCTCGAAATGTGTAAAAGAAATTTTGAGTTAAAAAGAAATCTTATTGAACCGTATTTACCTTAACCTTCTTCTTTTTCTTCTTTCTCGCTTTTTTTCGCGCTTGTTTTTTACTTTCTAACTTTTTCTTCTTTTCTGCAACAATTTCACGTACGATTTCGTCAAAAAGTAACTTGTTTTTCTCGCGTAACAAAATAACAACGCGGATTATATCCGTGTTTGTAAATATATCAATCTCCCTCGCGAAATCATTTCTAAACTCGCTCTTAACCTCGCGTTTTAATCGCGAAATTGTATCGCGTAAATCCTTTCTGATCAATACATGATAATAATTATTCCTATTAAAACTCAAAACATATTCATAATTCCCTGCACGACCCACAACCTCAACCATCACAACCACCAGCAAAACAACATTACACTCAACATTCATATTACGGTTAGTTCTGCATACAAATTTGTATACCGGGTTTTTAATTATTATTATAATATAGGGATTTTAGTATTTAACTGTTAAGAGTTTTGTTAAGTATATGGTCAAGGCCTATCTGGTGGATTGCATGTAAATTTACATGCACGGGTTTGTTTTCACTATATTATAACAGTAATGCTAAACGCGATTGGCCTTCACGCGTGTGTTTTATTTTAGCTTTTTGTGCGTGGCCTACATTATTTATAAATACAAAGTGTGCCACAATTTTGTATTATTATAATAGTAATTTCGCGTTTCATTTTCAAGCTTATAATAATAGTAAACGCGTGCGACAAGTCATTTTGCACGCAAAAACACGATATTACAACGCGATTTTCGATTCCGAACGCGAAAATGTAAAAAGGTGCGCAATGCGGATTTTGGGATTGTGACAGTTGTGCGGATTTAGTATCAAAAATGCGTGTTAGTTACGTTAAATTTATAAATGTTAAAATACAAGTTATAATTAACCAAAAAGAGGTTGATACAAATGGAAATTGAAGAAATGGACACACAAACTTATAATAACTTTATTTGCACGCTAGCTTTTTTTCGTGCGCTACATTATAATAAAAATAATAAAACAACGTGTTATGCGTTGTGTGAACGGTGCGGGCGGAGGTGCCCCGTCGTTTAATTTTTAGGAGGTTATGAATTGAATGAACATGTATTAAAGACAACACGTATGAATATTAATTTTAATTTATGCGTGTTTATTAAGACTTTCAGCAATTTTCTCCGCGAGTTGTATAAACAAGATCTCATGACAGACAGTTTTGTAAATAAAATTGTCCTTCAAATGTTTTATGAATATGGTTTGGCGCCGGAATACTTACGTTCTTTGTGCTATAGTTTCAGGATTCTTTTCTCTGTGGCGGAGGTTGAGCGGATTGACTAAGGCAAAGCGTATTAATCTTCAGGAGCTGCAATGGGAGTATAACTCCCTTCATTTATTGCGGCTGAAGAATGGTATTCGTAAAAAACCTTCCGTAACTAAAATTTACAATGCAATGGCACGGAGGAAACACGCTTGAATATTACACAACTTGAGAAAAGACTAACAACACTTATGCAAAAACGACGTGTTAACAAACTTCTAATGTCGCACATTCGCGTTGAAATTGACATTTTGAATGACATGATTCGGGAGGCAAAACGCAATGACAAAAAGTAAATCACAAATAATCGGTGAATTGGATTTATTCTGTCAAGCCCTTGAAATGTATCAGCAAGGATACACAAAGCAAGCCGCAAAAATACTCAAAGAAATGGGCGTCGAGTTACCGCCAAACTTCTAACAGCCAGGCATAAACCAAACTTTTTTTTCTACTTCTTTTCAAAGCATGCTTTTCAGGACCATGCGATCAGTCTGCATGGGAGTGGTGGTGGGTGGTATCGGTGTGGCGGTAGAATTTTTATGGTATTATGTATATCGTGGTGGGATTTTTTTATAATGTTTTTTTTTCATGTTCGTGTTGTTGTTATAATATATTGTCGTGCACGTGGTGTTGCGTGTTTTGTTTTTTGTGGGTATTGTAGTGTTATCCGCGGGCGCGATTGATCTTGTGGAATATTTTCGTCCACGTGTTGTCTTCGCATGCTTGTGAGCAGCAGAATGCGGGAATGGTGTCGGTGTAGGTGTTACAGGTTTTATTACACGCGACGCACTTGCCGAGCATTTTCTTGGGTGCTTGTAATATCATTATAATTACCTTTTCGGGAGGGTTGGAAAATAAACCTTTAAGGAATGTGAAAATAATGTCTTGGAAAGGCGTCCTTTCTGCGTTGACCCTATTCGGGAGGATTATCAATCCATGTACAGAGGAATGACGTAAATAATACGTTTGATTCCGTGTGTATGGAACCCTGTTCGGGAGGGATTAACAATGAGACAAACAACGACATGTGAAGAGGAATCTTCTGAATGATAGAAGCATTCTTTGATTACCCTGTTCCCGAGGGCGAGGCGAACCTCTTTAATGTTGCCACTTCAGACCTGCTTTTTGCATTGCCTTGTAGTATCTTCCTAACCCACTCTCCTTGTAAAATTGTTTTAATTTTAATTTTTTAAACGCGTAGTATTTTTGCTTGTGGAACCGCTTGATTTCGGATTCCAGTCTTCTGTGTAGTGAATACCGGATTTTGCGGTATGGATTATGAAAATTAGGTGGTGGATAGTGTCTTGCATTCTTGCGGTATAGTTGTTGCAGGAGTTCGTATTTCTTACGCTTGTTGCCCGTGGCGTAGTAGTATAACCAGTTCGTGAACCATTCCAGCTTCCACATTTTGATAATGTATTTTCCGTGGGATACCCGAAGCGGTCTTCTCTTGTTACCAAAAACCCTGTCATATAGGAACCGCACGCCACGCGTTAATTTTTCGTCTTCGCTAACCATTTTACCGTAACACCTTATGTAGTTCAATAACTGGAATGTCTTTATAATTTTCTCGTCGCGGTGATAACCGGTTCAGCATCACGAAAATGCCGTCTATCTTTACGTTCCTGAAGTGGTCGAATACTTCTCGTACCGTGCACCCAGTCGTGATAACGTCGTCAAGTATGTAGGTGGGTAACCTTTGGTTAAGTTCACCATAGGTTTGCTTGAGGTGTCCTACATGTTTTTTCTTGCGGAATATCACGGGTTCCATTATTTCACCGGTCAGCACGTGGAACGGTGCGTTAAAGTGTGTTTGTATCTTTGCAAGCATTACCGCACCCCAAAATTCCACGCCAATGATATTACACGGCACGTAGTTTGAAAAAATGTAGTAAGCGAGTTTTTCGGCAAATAGGTTATCAAGAAGCAACGGTCGAAAGTCATAGTACACGTGTTGTCGCTCTCCGCTCGTGGATATGAAGTATCCAATATGCTTGAATTTATCAATGTTCATTTTAGTTACCCGAACATTTCGGTCTTGTTATTATCATACTTGTTTTTCCATTTTATCATTTCTTTCAACAAGAATGCCTTCACCTCGTCTTCTAACATGTCAATATTCACTTCTTTGTCTTCGTCGCTTTTCTTTTTTCGCCACGGTAATTTCAATCATTCACTTCCCGGTAGTATCCACCATTACCTTCTTCAAGTGAATAGACGATTCTTGGTCTTCCACGCCGTTTTGTGTACACGGGATTTTTTTTGACTTCACCGCTAAGCACCATTGGTAGTAATTTGTCATATACCGTGGTGCGCGGCAAATTTAACATTTTACATAATCCCGTCCTATCGACGTGTTTATGTTCTTTAAGTATGTTCTTTACTTTTATTTCAAAAATATATTGTGGAATTTTCTCAACCATTTTATCACCTCGAAAACTTTTCATTTATTTTTGATACCGATATTGCTTTGTTCAGATTCTTGACAATATTATGAACGTCATTCACCACTTTGTAACGTCCAAAAGTTGACTTGTTCATTATCATTTTCAAAGCATTCTATGGCAAAATGGTAACTAATATTATTGCTATTATAACCAGTAATAATATTAATACCAAGGTTGATAAGAACGACTTTGTTAAATCATTCAATATTTATCCCTCGTATTTAGAATCATGCGTCAGTATGGTTCGCTTTTTGGTATCTTCTTCGGACGGCAAGTAGTATTTTCTTCGGTCTTTATCCGTGCGGTAAAGTTTTTCCATTTCCGAATTGTCAATCGATTTGGGTATTGCCCTGTCGTGAAGGTAGGTATAATCCTTGTTATCGGCAACTTGGTGCTTGTAATCGTAGTGTCTATCCCGCATTGTCATTGGGATATTATCATCACGCGTTCGCGTGTCTTTCGCGATTGCAAGTTTTCCATTACCCAAATCATTCACGACGCGCCAACCGTCCGATTTCTTGTATTGTTGTTGTTTTCTCCAAACCTCGTAAGTTACGGTTGCTTTATTCACTATCGGCATTATTTTTCACCTTTCAGTCCGTAAATTTCATTCAATGACCGTAATAATTTTTGGTTATTACCATATAATACTTTATTTTGCTGTTCAAGTTCTTTCACGTGTTTTTTCCACGATTCAATCTCACGTGCGTGTTTCTTCTTTAATTCCTTGATTTCGTCCTTATGCTGGTACCGTAATTTTGCACGGCAAAACATTGCGTAATACCAATTTAGTAATTTGATATACGCCGCGTAGGATCCCATTATGGAAAGAATTACTACTATGACCACGACTATTATTATGATAACGTCGATCAATAATCCTAAAGCGGTGAACGACCCGCCTAACGACCACCATATGTTAATAATTAAAAAAGTGATAACTATACCTGCGACCCAACTGACAATTATGATCGCAAGCGAAAATGCAACCGAAGCCCAAAATTCTTTTTTCTGGAATGGTATCTCAGTCATTACGATTCACGCTTGAAAATAATACTAAATATTTTCCTTCATTTCCATTACTCTTCGTTTGTCTTGGACTTTAGTTAATTCGTGTAGGTAGAATCTTTTCTTGCAGTTGCCACATTCCCATTGCACGACTATTTCATTCGGTTCTGGTCTTACAAAATTACTTATGTAGGTTTTTTTAATAATCGTCTGTTCTTCGATTTTCCTGAAGTATTTCGACGCGTTACAATGTGGACAAACCACGACTTCTTCATTCTTCACAATTATCACCTCCTTTTCCTTTAATTTCATTTAATATTTTTTCTGCAATGTATAAATCAATGAATCTTTGACTTTCTGTCAATTCGCCGTATTCTTTTTTTGCTTTAGGATTGTATGATTCTGGTGTTATCAGTTCAGTCGCTTCTAAATACCATTTGTGTAGTTTCATTGCAAGCACTTCTACTTCCGTGGTCAGTTCGACCAATTGTGTTATATCAAATTCCTTCTTACAATTTCGACATTTCCATAACGTTCTACGCCGGTAATAAACCGGTTCAAAAATGTCAGGAAATTGTGCGTTGTACTTGTAATCAAGAATGTCCTGTACTTCAACCTTTTCAAACAACCCTTCTGGGTGCTTGCAATTCGGACAAAGCACGGGTTTGCGGTTTGCCATTTTATCACCTTCTTATTTACTTAGAAATCACGTAAAAATTCCGGTTCTTTTAATTCTTTGACTTGAACGCTTGCAATCTCGTCAAGTAACCATTCTTTTTTACATTTTTCACAGATCCATATCTTAACCGCGTAATCAGAAAGTGGTTCTTGATGCGTTCCCGTGTAAATGTAATCTAGAATGGTTCGGACTTCACGGCAACTAAAATATTCATTTCCACAACGAGGACATTTTACACGTCCTATATTTTCTACTAAATCGACTTTTTCCATTCTATCGTTCCTCCTCGCGTTCTTCTGGTAGTATGGCTACCCAAAATGGTATTTTTAGGTCATCTTTTTCACAATACCAAAATGACGAACACGTTCCGGGAACTATTTTCATTCTTTCATCACAGTATGGACAATATACTCTAATTTCGTCTATCCTATACATTTTATCACGCTCCTATCTTATTTTTGCGGGTATGTTAATTCCGCAAGTTCTACAATGCCAAATAAAACCCCGATCCGTGCGTTTTATCTGCATTTCTCCGTTACAACACGGACAGATTGCTCTCTTCATTTTCTTCTTTCACCTTATTAGTTTCACAATCTGGGTTCGAACAAATGTAATATACACTTCTTCCGACACACATTCCAGCCATGCGATTTTCGGGATCAAGAAGTGATTTGATACCACGCACGACCTTTTTACCGTTTTCCTCTATTATAACGGCTCCATACGTTAGTATTTTCACTTCTACACATTCTTCAAGTTCCGCACCGCATTTTTCACAAACTTTTTTCTCATCACTCAAATTATCATCACCATGAGACCAAGTATCATTCCAATAATTCCATTCACTTCAAGCCAAACAAGTGATTGTATCCGGGACATTCGCTTTACTTGCGTGGTAATATACCGGTCGTTGAATGATTTGACCACGAAGTGTATTTTTTTTGACTTGTAAAGTGCGACGTTCCAATATCCTTTTTGTTTCTTTGGGTCTTTTATGCAATCGCACACGAGGTGTAAACCTACAAAGAAGGTGAATAGACCCGACGGGAATTGCCACCACCACAATGGGACGAAAATCAACGGCAAGCAAATCAGTATGCTATGCGTGAACCAATTTCGGTGTGGTAACCAATCCACGTGTTGATCTATATCGCACCACGCGTGTGCCGCTATGAATGCGAATAATATAGCAGGTACGTCCGACCACGATTGCTCGAAATCAAGGAATGCAAAAGGCGAAATTAAATGGACGAAATGGAAGAGAAGACAAAAAATGAACAAGACCAATCCGGCAATCGTGTTTATCAGTAAGTGCCATTTACCATTCATAAGCGACCCAACTTGATTTTTATGAAGTCTATAAATGATATTTGTCTTATTACCGGCATTAGATTGTCTAAAGGAACGCTTGCAAGTTTGTCGTTTAAAGCATTCTGCAGTTCTTCGTTATCGTGATATAATTCCTTATTTCTTTCGACCATTACCCGTAATTCTGAAAGTGTCTTTTCATTTTCGTAACGAAGGTTGTCTATCATTCCGCTTAGGTTTTTTTCGTTAAGAATTTTCAAGGTCCTTAATCTTTGTAGTTTTCTGTTAAATTTGTTTATTTGTTCTATTTTTTCGTTATTTTGAAGAAGTAGCATTTTATTTTCTTCACGTAAGGACGTTATCATTCCGCGTAATTCGGCATTCCGTTTTAGTAAGTCGTTCTTTTCTTTTTGTAGCAATTCGCATTTTAACTGCAATTTCTCGTTTTCTTTTTTCACGGGTTCTATTTTTGATTTTATGTAATCGGTCACGACGGAATCCAATGAAGACGTGAAATTCAAGTATTCTCCCTCGCCTTTTTTGCATAATACTTGTAGATTTTCTTACACGCAATCAGGTCATTTTCGTCCAGACGTGGTTCTTCGCGTGGTGGTATCTTTACGAACACGCGTATGTTAGGAGATACTTCTGGATTGAACGGGTTCTTTTTTCCACAAATAGGGCATTCGCCGTAATAGGTTCCTAACAACTGGTGTTCTGGTATGGACAATTGTTTCGTTGCAGGATTGTATCTATTTATGATACAGGAATTACAAATGAAAAGTAATTGTAAGGGTTCTTTTCGCCGGTCGGAATTGACCTTTACCCGAAGGTAGTCCTTTGGCGGAACTTCGTCTAGTTCTTTTTCAAGAATGGGTTCCTGTTCCCGTTCTTCTTCTTCTTTGGTTAGTTTAGTTCTGTATTCACGGGCGCACTTATTATTACAAAACTTCCGCTTTGACCGTGGCGTTACGAATAATTCCCTACCACAGTTCAGGCACCTTCGGACGTCGTTTTCTTTTTTATCTTTCTTTTCGGTTTCACTCATTATATCATCTCCTTTATTTCTTCGGTTAGTATTTTTCTCCACATTGCGATGCATTCCTCCTTGTTATTCATTTTGAATTCAGGAATGTCGCCTTCCACGATTTTATTGAAAAAATTAATCAGGTTACCGTAATATTTTAGTATGTTAGAAGAAATTGACACGCCAATTTTAGGGAATGTCTGTAACACGGCAAGTTGCCACCGTTTTATATCGGTTTCATTTTCACGCGGTTTTTGAATTACCATTCGGGGTAATTGTGGGTTATCTTCTTTCACGCTTTGTTTTGCCATACTAATTATGAACCGTGCTGATTCGACCGTGTTGGTAGTATTTATTACGTTACATTTTTCACTTACCCACCGCAATGCACCATACACGGATTCACGCGATATTTTAGTTCTGCTCCATTGCATTCGTTTTTCAAGCGAACCTTCTATTAATAAATACGAATTTGCATGACCGTATTGTTTTATCATGTCTTCTACTTGTCGGAATAATCTCTTATCCACGATAGAAGATATAAAATCGTCGGCGGTCTTCCGTTCTATGCATATGGTGTTATTAAGCAAGAAATCACCAATCTTTAGGGCGTCCACGGTGATTTTAAAGATTGGTTTTCTTGTTTTTATATCCCGCTTATCCGAAATGGATTTAATCTGGTGTATGAATTCGGCGGGTTCCCGTGAGTCAATCGTGATTGGAATCTCCATGATATCACCATATTATTTTTGTTAATAATTCGATTTCACATATTTATACTTTTTTGTATCTGTTGTATATTCACCAGATTGGATCCACGAAGTAGCACTCCAAATCGATCGTCGGGATTGACTTGGCACAAAGACACGCAAGCATTAAGGATTCTAATTCGTCGTCGTGTTCGCCTTCCCAATCCGGGTGGCTGTATTTTAGTTTTGTGCCGTCTTTGGATAGTTGCTTTGTATAGAATTTAAATTGGTGCTTTAATTCTTCCATGTCGTATGGGATAAAAATATGGCACGGGTTTTGGTGGTCGCCTAATAACATTTCCATATTTGCGACCATTTCCGCTTTGTCTTTGATTTGAAAACCAATACCGTCGATTGTATTACTACCCAATTGGTCTTGTAATTCTTCAAGTGGCATGGCGCCTAAGGTATTGGAATCAATGAACCATTTTGTAACGTGCCAAATATCGTGTAATCTTAAGACTTCTTTTACGACCTGTTTTATGCGTCGTCGGTCGGATTTCCATTGATATACTAATTGAACCCGTGGTTTGTCGTATGCCACGATCGTGATCACGCTATAATCTCCACCGACACCTTTGGAAATGTCGATACCACCGTAGTAATCTAAACCGGGTCGTGGGTGCGTCCAAAGTGATATGTCTTTTCTGAATGCCCGGATCACGAATTCGTATGGGAATACCACGCCGT
>QMOL01000086.1 GCA_003648225.1 Chlamydiota bacterium | reverse complement strand
TGATTATAATGGAGCGGAAGTAACGAATTGTGAAGCATATTTAGCTTCTGTGCCGGATAAGAAGAAAAGACGCAAGACATTTCATGTTTTTGGAAAGAAAGATGGAAATAAAACTATTATAACCAATATCCCTACTCATTTATCTCCGTATAGAGTAGTTGTGTTTCGCCCGCCGGAATCAGAATGGGATGCTTTGGCGTTGAGTAAAATATTTAACCTGGAAGAAGGTGAAGTAAAGGAAATTGACATTTTTCTCGAGCCGCCCGCCTGGTTGGAACTTGATTTTTTACAAAAAGTAAACATTAAAGACGTTAATATCAATGTTGGTCGTATTACAAATGGAGACGGTACTCGTTATTCTTCGTTTGGGAATAAATCTTTCAAAGTTATCGATAAAAAATGGTGGACAAAATTGTTTCCCGGTGAAGTTACCGGTAAAAAGTGGCAGGCAAAATTGTTTCCCGGTAAATTCTCTGTAACTGTGGACTATTTGGACGATAGAGTTCTTAGAACTAATATTGTGTTAACTTCATTAGAAACATTTTATTTGCCGGTTATTATTAATAATGCGTACTGGAACGGAGTTATAAAAGGCGAAGTTTATGATACGCGGGGTAATCCCGTTGAATGTTCAGCGCAAGCGTGGCAAGCGGGAATTACAGATGAAAATCCTTATAAATCATATAATCCTAAAACTGCTTCAAAAAGCGAACTTGAAAAAAGAAAAAGATGGGAACAGACTAAACGTTATCGCAGTTGCATAGACTTTTCTCATAAATTCTGCATTGAAAAATTGAATCCCGATGAGTTGTATGACCTTAACGTGAGTATCCGGGGCGCAAGAACAAACTTATTTATTAAAGCTGTCGCGCCGAATGGTCCATCACTTAAGTTCATTGTTCCAAATATGTATCGTGTAACCGGCAGAATAATAGACAGGAATGGTAAACCGCTGCAAGTGAGAACTTGGGCCGGCGACCGGGAATTTGAATCAGTCGGAGAATTGATTTTCCCTCCGCTGCCTGCCGGAACACACGAATTATCTATAATGCCGAAAGATTATGTCCAAATAATAAAAATAGTAACAATTACAGACGATGATGTGGATTTGGGAGAAATAATTGCAGAAAAAGGCAGCATAACTATTTCCGGACGTGTTGTTGATCAAGCCGGCAAACCAATTCCAACATGTTATATTCAATTTTCAAGCAAAACAGGCGCTATTTGGTCGTTTGGCGTAACTGATGAAGATGGTAAATTTGTTCTTGAAGGATTACCGCCAAACAAGGAAATAAAGCTTAAAATTTCAAATTATGATGATAGCAACCCGCAAAAATCGTTTAATAAAATCATTGGACCGTTTTATCAGGAAAAAATAGATGTTGGTGATATTGAAGTTAAGAGAGACAATTTGTGATAAAAAAATAAATTTGTATTAATTTTATATCTTTCATTTTTTTGTGATAAAGGAAAGTAACATAAATCCTTGGTCAGAGAATTTATTTACATATAACGCATGAGCTTAACATTTTCCGTTTTTTTAGTATATTTTTAGTAAATTGCTTAACAGACAATTAATTAAAAATACAATTATTCATATGGCAAAGCAACTCGGAAAATTAGAAACTCAATTTTTTGCTTACTCACAACGCAAAAAAAAGAAATACTCAAAACCGGTGATATTGTTCCGATCCTTAATATCTCTGCAAAACCTGCAAAAGGAACAATTAGCAAAGAATGGGGGATTATTATTAATGAATGATTTGGTTAATAACAGTAATCTCTTTAAAGATGCTATTCTTTATACTTAAAACCGAACAGGTTTTCCGACAGGTTTAGTTGAGAAGGACTATTTTTGTTCATTTATTCTGAACTACTTTTTTTCTTTTGATAACACAGCCCTTGTTTTTAAAGGTGGAACATGTTTAAGTAAAGTATATACAGATTTTTATAGAATGAGTAAATACAACCGACATAAAACGCTGATTTGTAACGCGAAAGTCCCGAAGTTTTCCCTCGGCATACGCGGGTCATGGCTGGCACAGCGCAATGGACGCTGTTTATTGACAGAACGATTTTCGACAGAATCATTAAACCTAAATAACGCTGTTGATATTTATCAATTAAAAATATTTAAAAACAAGATTTTTTATAATTTTATATGTGCTAATTTTTAGTAAAATTTTATTTCTTTAACCCAAAAGGTTAGAACTTGTTTTTCGCAAGTCCCTGTGTTCATAGTGTCTTCAGAGTCTCAAACCATTTCAACTGCGTTTTTAAGGATAATGGGTTCTTATCTTGTGAATAAAAATGGTACGAGAGTTTTCGTTTACTGAATATACTATTCTATCTGAATAACTTAATCTTACGGAGTAGATTTTTATTTAAAAAAGCCGCTGTTTTCTTTATCGCAACTTTGGCTTCAGGAAGATAATAACAACTTTGGAATACATGCCACATTCCTTCGTAGATGTCTAATTTCACTTCAACACCTGCCTGATCTATTTTTTGATAAAGTCTGACACAATTACTCAGAAGAATTTCTTTAGTACCGCCTTGAATTAAAGTTGGAGGAAAACCTTTTGTAAAATCTCCGTACACAGGAGAAACGTAAGGGTTTTTCTGGTCTTCCGGATCGGCATAAGAATTCGCGCAAAATTCTAATCCGGCTTTATATAAAAAAGCCGGTTCATTGTCTTTTAATGTGTGGTAAGTGTCTCCTGTTTCCGTGATATCCGACCATGGTGACCATAAAGCTACAGCAGCCGGCATTTCAATTCCATCGTCTCTCATTTTCAGAATTGCTGAAGCAGCAAGTCCGCCACCTGCAGAATCACCATAAATGCCAACCGATGCCGGTTTGTAATTTTTATAAATTTCTTTAATTGCAGTGATAACTTCGCTTATTACAGTCCGCCATTTTGCTTTTGGAGCAAGAGAATAATCTATAGAAATAATACGTGTTTTTGTTTTGTGAGCAAGAGGAGCAGAATTAACCAATGACGCTTCCGATGAGGATAAAGTATAAGCTCCGCCGTGAATATAAATAATAATTTTTCCGTTTGCTTTCCAACCCGCGGGAGTAATTTCAACAGCAGGAACACCATTAAGATTTAGATTTTTAAGTATTGGTTTAAATTTTTTTACAACAATTTCATTATTTTCCTTACTGAGCGATAGGAAATTATTATTATATTTTTCCCAGGCATCAATATCATTAGCCGGCGGAGTAATATTTTTGTCACGATCTTTTCGGCTAAAAATTTTACAAAAGTTTTGTGCTTTTTCAGAAATAGTAGTTGGAATATAAAAATCGGAAGACATGCTTAATATTTAGATTTTTTATTAGTTACAAATTTCGAGTTTCAAGTTTCAGATTTTTATTTATAATTTATATTTCTCTTCCAACCGCTTCGGCGATTTTCGCGGCTTTTTTCATCAAAGAAGCAAATCTTTTCGGTGTGAGTGATTGAGAACCGTCCGACCATGCTTCATGCGGATTTGGATGTACTTCAATCATTAATCCATCTGCACCTGCGGCGATAGCGGCGAGCGACATATCTTCAATATAATCCCAGTGACCTGTTCCGTGACTTGGATCAACAACGACCGGCAGATGAGTTTCTTTTTTCAGAACTGAGATTGCGCTGAGGTCGAGAGTATTTCTTGTAGAAGTTTCAAAAGTTCTAATTCCGCGTTCGCAAAGAATAACGTTCATATTTCCCTGTGCCATGATGTATTCTGCAGACATCAGCCATTCTTTAATCGAATTTGCAAGGCCGCGCTTTAAAAGAATTGGTTTATTGGTCAGGCCAACAGCTTTAAGCAGGTCAAAATTCTGCATATTTCTAGTGCCGATTTGAATTATATCGGTATATTCAGCAACAATATCAACCACGCTTTCCTTCATAACTTCTGTATCGATAGGCAATCCGGTTCTTTTTTTAGCTTCGAGCAGCATTTCAAGCCCTTCTTTTTCAAGCCCTTGAAAGCTGTATGGCGAAGTTCTCGGTTTATAAGCCCCACCGCGGAGAATAGTAGCTCCTGATTTTTTTACTGCTTCAGCTGTTTCACAAATCTGGTCTAAGCCTTCAACTGAACACGGTCCGGCGATAACCTGGATTTTTTTTCCTCCGAAAACAACACCGGGTGTTACTTCAATTTTAGTTTTTTCTTTTTGAAGTTCTTTACCGGCAAGTTTATAAGGTTTTAAAATCGGAATAACACTTTCAACTCCGGGCGAAGTTTCCAAAGCCTGTAGTTGCGCCTTTCCGCGTTCATCGCCGATTGCGCCGATAACCGTTCTTTCGGTCCCGTAAATCGGATGAACTCTGTATCCGAAGTGTTGGATTTCTTTTTCGATATTTTCGATATCGCGTTTTGACGCGCCTTTTTGCATTACGATAATCATAGTTTTATTGTTTTTATTATTTTAGACACTAATTTCACTAATTTCCACTAATTTAAAAGAGGATTCTTTTCTAATTTATTTCCATGTAATCAATAATATAATTTAAAAATAATTCTTTACTTTAACATTAAGTATTTCTGCTTTAAAAGTGCGTCTGTGGCGTATTGAATATTGATTATTCATCAATCTCTTCTTCCTTTTGCAACGCCGCTTGTAAGCACGCCGCGTTTTGAGTTTTCGACAAAATCGATAAATTCAATTACTTCCGGCAATTGCTTAACTTCTTTTTTAATTTTTTCTATAGCATTTTTTACATTCAATTCGCTACGGTAAAAAATATTGTAAACATCTTTTATAGCGCGAATTGCTTCGTTGGAAAAACCGTTTCTGCGCATCGCGATAATATTTACAGCTCTTACGGCACCGTTTCTTCCGTCGGCAATCATAAACGGCGGCAGGTCTTTTGAAATTGCAGATACCCCGCTTAACATCGAAAATCGTCCAACGGTGCAAAATTGATGAATTACGGCATTCCCGGATAAGAAACATCCGTCACCAAGAGTTACATAACCTGCAAGGCCCGCGAAATTAACCATAATGACATTATTACCGAGTTGGCAATCGTGAGCTATGTGAGTATTAGCCATAATATAGCATTTATTTCCGACTTTAGTAACGGAAAATTCTTTTGAACCTCTATGGATTGAGATATTTTCTCTAAGAACATTGTCATCACCTATTTGAACATAAGAAACTTTATTCAAATCAAAAGAAATATCCTGCGGAGGAGCGCCAATCGAAGCGCCCGGATAAATCATATTACGGGCACCGATAGTTGTATATCCGTCAATATAACATAGAGCTATTAAATTACATTCAGGACCGATAGTAACATTAGGTCCGACAACACAATGAGGTCCTATGGTTACGGAATCATCAATTTTTGCTTTTGGGTCAATGACCGCTGTAGGATGAATATTTGGCATTTTTCATTATTCGTTAATTGTTATTTGCGAAGCACCCGGAGAATTTCGGGCGGCCCCGGCATCCGCGGGGCGCTTACGCGTGTTCCGTGTTCAGCTGTAGCCGCTGCCGCCGGCTGCGGTCGAAGATTCGCCATAAGCGGAATTAATTCCGATCTCATTGAGGTTGGCTATAGTTCTTTGGGTTACGAGATTAATCAAAAGTAAGGTGTTTTTTTACTTTTTTTCAATCAGTTTATATAAAGTTTTTAATTGAGTATGAATATCCCTGTTCAGTTAAAAAAAGTTGACGCTTCATCGCAAAGTCCTGTTCAGTGGAATTATAAGTAACGACAGTGTAAAAATGTGCTTGATTATCACCGGTTTTCGGTCGTAAAACTCTGCCAAGGCGCTGTGCCTCTTCCTGTCGCGAGCCAAAGGTTCCGCTAACTTGAATAGCGACATTTGCGTCCGGCAGATCAACGGCAAAGTTCCCTACTTTAGAAACGATAAGCAATTGAATTTCTCCTGTTCTGAACAGCCCGTAAAGTTTATCTCTATCAGATTGTTTAGTTTGTCCTGTAATAAGGGGAGCGTTAAGTTTTTTAGCAAGAGTTCTAAGTTGGGAAATATATTGTCCAATAATCAAAATTCTATCATTTTTATGATGTTCAATAAGTTGTAAAATAACTTCCTGTTTTCTTGGATTTTCAGATGCAATTCTGAATTTCTGTCTGTCGGCGGAAATCGCGTAATTCAATTCTTCGCTTTCGGGAAGGGGAACACGAATTTCATTACACTCAGCTTTAGCGAGCCATTGTTGAGCTTCAAGTTCTTTCCAAGGCATGTCGTATCTTTTAGGGCCAACCAGGCTGAACACTTCAGTTTCTTTACCATCTTCACGGATTAATGTAGCTGTAAGACCCAGCCGTCTGCGAGTCTGAATATCTGAAGTGATTCTAAAAACCGGAGCTGGCAGGAGATGAACTTCATCATAGATAATCAATCCCCAGTTTTTCTTATGAAAAATATTAAAGTGAGGAAAGACATCAATATTTTTATCCGGCCGATAAGTTAAGATTTGATAAGTGCAAAGAGTAACAGGCGCGATTTCTTTTATGCTGCCTGAATATTCAGCAATGTCATCAGGTTTTAGATTTGTTTTATCAAGGAGTTCTGCGCGCCATTGTCTTAACGCGGTAATATTCGCGCTAAGAATCAGAGTATGAGTTTTAACTTTTGACATTGCAGTAATACCGACAATAGTTTTTCCCGCGCCGCATGGGAGGACAACGACACCGCATCCTCCCTCTTTTCCGCCTCCCTGATAGAAATTATCTGCGGCTTCTTTTTGATAATCTCTTACATCAAATGAACTGCTGAGGTTAATGTCCAACGGAGTTCCCTGAACATAACCTGCGAGATCTTTTACCGGGAATCCGATTTTAGTGAGCGCGCGTTTAATTTCGCCTCTGAATTTTGAAGGAACAAGAAAACTCTTTTCGGAATGAAATTCAACAAGAGAAGTTGTTTTGGGATGATGCTCAATTTGTGCCGCGAGTTTTATACTATCTACTTCAAGCAATAAATTATCACCATTTTTTACAAGGGAAATACGACCGTATCTTGAAGCGGTTTCAAGAATTTCATGTCTAAGGTTTTCAGGCACGGCAAATTTACTGAATTGCGAAAGCGCTTCAATTATTTCTTCAGGCTGTAAGCCAGCCGCGGTAGCGTTCCAAATTGAAAGAGGAGTAATGCGATAAGTATGAATATGCTCGGGACTTTTTTCAAGTTCGGCAAACATAGCAAGTTTATCGCGAGCAGATTCATAAAGAGGATTATCCACTTCAATCAGAACCGATCGATCACTTTGAACAATCAATGGATTAGCCGGATTAGGTGTCATTTAAACATCACTTTCGAGTTTATTCATAAGGGGAAGTCTTTCCATTTTAACAGTATAAATCTTCCCGTCAATTTTAGTTTTCTTTAAAGCCTCCTTAACTGCATCCGTATGTTCCGGCAGTAGTACGAAAGCGTCTCTTGCGATACGCGCGAGAATGATTTTTTTCCAGTCGAAATGTTTTCTTACCAAGTTTCTTTTTGAGAAGGCAAAATTACTCAAGATAGCATATTCATAGTCAGGAGTTTCCTGCAGTAAACCGAAGCCGACAAGTAAATTCAATCTAACATTCATAGAAATAGGTCGGCCGGGGATATTAACAAGTCTATCGTATGAATTAACCGGAAAGTTAGTATTTCGCATAGATTTTGCTGAAAGATAAAAATTTACATCACGTAAAATTTCTGTTTTTTCAGAATTGACCGGTTCGGAAATCGCATCACGAAGAGCAATTAATCTCAAATCGTCCGGGGCGTGTAAAACAATTCTGCCGTCAGGTTTTACTTCTATAGAGCCGATAGGAACATCTGTATAATCGACCGGTTTAGCATATATTCTAGTCATTATATTAAAAATATCATCTTCCGGGATAAGCAGGAGGGCATAATATTTCCCCAATTTTTTTGATTTACAGCTATTAAGTTTTATAAAAGCATCTCTTTCTTTTTCTGTATCAAAGGAAAATAAATTTATATCTCGGTAAAGAGTAACATTTGGTGATACCGATCCCCATTCTTTAATTGAATGCCGAACATTTTTAGGAATTGGATAAGAACAATGCCTATCAAGTCCGGCAAGTAATTCAGAAACTTTATGGCCTTGTTGAACGGCGGTGCTGACAGATTCCTGCGAGAATTGAAATGTGCTTGCGTTGTCGTTTCCGGAACGTCTGGCAAAAAGCCCCAAGAGTTGCGCGACAGCATCCCATGGACCGGAATGAGTAAGCAGAGCAGTAAAATCGGGTTGAACGACAAGTTGTTGATCGACATCTTTATGTGCCGGCGCGAATTCATCTCTAAGCCAGAAGCGCCCCATTTCAGTTAATCTGACGCATTTAGCTTTTCTTGAGGTTTTGCCCCATTCGATAACGCCTGCAGGAGCAAACCAATTTTTGAGCAATGTTTTTGTTAAAGATTTCCATGTTTTTTCTGATGGAAATTCAGCGTTTGAAAAAGCCCAGAACCAGCTACGAATGCCTTTTTTCACAGAAAACATTTCCCGGGCGTTTTCAGAAACGATTTCAGAAATAGGTTTTACAAAAAGCCAGTCTTCTTTGTCAGTGGAAGAAAGAATTGTAGAAATCATTCTTAAAGCAAATTTGTGAACGTAAAATACCGCATCTATTCTTTCTTCTTCCGGCGGCTCAATCATCTCGGCGCTATAATTAAAAAACTCTTTCATTTGCTGAGCTCGTGGTGCTTTACGGAAATTTGCAAATTTTCGCTCAATAATTGTGGTGCCGGTACTATCAATTCTTAATATTCCGGTGTCGCGCGCAAAATCGATCATATCTTCCGGAGTACACATTGATTTTCCGTGAGCATCCCAGATTTTACTTAATACTTTTCTGGAGCGGGAACTTAATTTGCCATGCTGGGTAAGTTTTATTTCCGCTCTGCTCACGCTGTCAAGAAATTCTGAAAGCAAGATGCTTGCGGAAGGTTCTTCATCTGGAATTGGTTTAACTTTTTCAGCATAAATATCACATTTAAAATCAATTGGCTGCTCGGCAATAATTTCATTCAGCATCGCAGGAGGAAAGACAAGCGTCTGTTCAGCATTAACATCTGACCATTCAGCTTTTGCGGACGGCCATAAATTAGGATCTTCAAAAAAAGCCAGGCCCTTGTAATGAATTTCGCCAAGTGAGGACAAAGAGACATAGTGTCCTGCAGATCTTGTAATAGCGATTAATTCGCCTACCGGGACTTCCGGATTTTTAAGAATATTTTTGAAAAGAGCTCTTGTTTCGGGTTTCAAGGATGCTATAATTTGTTTTCTTAAAGAAACTTTTTCTGTTTTCTCAAGAAACAATAATGTTTGTTCTTCGCTACGTCTTTCAAGTTCTTCCGTGTTGAGCCAATGTTTAAAAACGGGCCTTAGGGAACGGTTAACTGAAGCGAGCAGGTTTTGTATTATTAGTTCACTCGTCATGGGTTTTTACCTTAAATGATATACCGGTTTTAGCAAGTAATTTTTCTACGTTAGAAATATATTGTCCG
>QMOL01000085.1 GCA_003648225.1 Chlamydiota bacterium | reverse complement strand
GTTCACGGCACAATGAAGAATGTTATAACGCCGTGCTGAATTATTCATCATCTTCTAATGCGATTGCTTATTTGAAAGTTAATGGCTGCAGAGAGTCACTGATTTACAAGAATTCACCGGATGTGGAAGAGATAATTATTTCCGAAAACTCATATATTCTGTCACCTTGTTTCGCCGGCGATTTTCTCCTGCGCTCAGAACGCGTTAATGATGAATGGTCGCTTATGGCATCAAAAATATCAAATGGGGAAGTTGAAGATTCGTTCATTCCGTTTGAGACGACCGGCAGGCCATACGCGCTGAGTGCGGTAAAATGTGAAGATTTTTCGTTCATCGTCTGGGAAGAAAGGATTGGTAAAAAAACGAAAATTAAAATATCTAAAATCATAAATTCCGATTTTGAAGAGCCGGTGGAAATAACCAACGGAACTTTTAATGCTTATGATCCGGTTTGCTGCGTGGGGAATGACGGAAAAATCTATGTTGCGTTTTGTGCTTTTGAACATGGAAATTACAGAATAAAAATTGCCGAGGTTAATCAGCAAAAATTGTCGATTGAAAAAATCTTTGATGTAAGCAATCAAATAGATTCTTGTGTTTATCCTTCAATTTGCAGCCGGAAAAACGGGGGAGTATGGTTTTCTTACACTTGTTTTGACACTCCGGTTCAGGATGACGCCACATATTTAAAGCATTTACGTTTTCAGGCACAACGGCGTTTTTTTCAGACACGTGGAACAATTTTTTCCGGCGCGTTGATTAAAGAAAAAACTTACGCGGTCGTCGCTCCGAAAGACGGAAAATCGTTCTGCGGGAATGTGGCGAATATGACGGCGTTCGGAACTACAGGAGCGGGACACAGCCAGATTATTGAGGATGAAGCCGGCAGAGTACATATTATTTTCAGGCATTATTCCGCAGCACAGCCGATAGATTATGATTATTGTAATAAAGAACTTAAGCCGCCCAAAAGTCCTGCATTAAGATCAGAAAAAAATAATCATCCGAACATTTCAATTATAACTTTAAATGATAAACAATGGGATTCGCCGATTTGTTTAATTTCTCGCGCTCATGTTGATTTACCGGTTAGCGTTGCCTGTAACGGCGAGAAAATAAAAGTTGCATTTACTGAAGAATCAAGAACTACCGGAGGAGGAATTGGCGCAGAATGGTTTGATGATCAAGGTCAACTTGGAGTTGGAGTTATTGAAGTGCCAATTTTGAGAAAGGAAAAACCGAATTATGAACTGCGTCCTTATGCCATCCATTTTTTACAGGGAAATTCTTTCGAAAATCCACATTTTAAAAATGAAAAAATAAACGAATATATTAACGCGATAGGACAAACACATACGCACACAAATCTTTCCGTTTGTCAGCGGGAATATGACCGGGACGGACATTTGAATTACAGGTTTACGCAGGATGTTCAAAACAGTGATTTTTGCGGGACAACGGATCACGCTTATAATATGTGGCATACAGAGATGCTTATAACGCGCAAACTGGCGGAATATTATTATTTCCCTGGGAAATTTGTAAGTTTTCCGGCTTATGAATGGACAGGAAGTCTTTGCGGATATCATCGCGGAGGCCCTTGGGGACATGTTAATCCGCTTTTTCTCGAAGAAGAAGGAGAATTAGATTTCTTTACACCAAGTGATCAAAATTGCAAAGGGTCAACTTTGGATAAACTTAGAAAAATATACGAAGGGAAAAAAATTATCGCACCGCCGCATCATGTTACTGATGCACAGCACCCCTTCAATTTCGATTATTTTAATTCGGATTTTCAACCGGTAATTGAACTCTTTCAGGACCGGCGTGGATCGAGTGAACATCCTAATGCACCCGGTGTTGTAAATTATCTGCATAAAAAAGACGCTTCGTGGGCGGTTGAGCAACTTAAAAAAGGAAAGATTTTTGGATTTATAGCAAGCGCGGATCATTCCGGTTTTGCGCGCGCGGGACTGCTTGTGAAAGAATTAACAAGATCAGGTTTGTACGAAGCATTTATGGCACGGCGGACATACGCGACAACAGGAATTGGATTATTGTTTTCCTTTTCCTGCAATGATTTTCCAATGGGAAGTGAGTTGAAAACCGCCGTTGCGAGATTTAAAATAAAGATTACCGCGCCTGAAAAAATTCATTCAATACAAATTCTCAAACAAGGCGAAGTAGAGGAAACATTGTCTGTGAGTGCTAAGACCTTTTCTTATGATTTTGATGTGGAATGTGAAAAGGCAACCGAATTTTGGTACTGTAGAATATTATTTGAAAATGGAGAAATTGCGTGGTCGTCGCCAATTTGGATTCAAAAATAATTTTTGCTTTGAAAAAAAATATTACCACCAGAGCTAAAGCGCACCCCTCCTTAAAAAGGAATGAAGTTCGGAAATTAATTTTTAAAACAACTCCTTTTCACGAAGCTGCTAATTAATACGAAAATATGAGAAATTTATTAATATCTTTATTACTGTTTTCCGCAGTTTCTTACGCGGCGAAACAAGCAAAATTATTAACTCCGGCAAAATCTTATGAATTAAAAGAGCCAATCATAACCACATCTTTTTTTCATTGGCTCTCTGCTGATGGCGGACAAATGTTAGGTCCCTGGCTTCCGCTTGAAGGAAGAGAAAATTGGACAGGGGAGACGAAGTGGTGGAAATCTCAGATAAAACAAACCATGCGAGCCGGAATAGATGTTTTATATGTACATTTGATTCCCTATATGGAACGCCAAAGAGTTAATTTCTTTCGCGCACTTTCGGAGTTGCGGCACGAAGGATATGATGTGCCAAAAATCGCGCCGTTCTTAGACCCGATAGTTACTTGGGGAAAATCAAATAAATACAGTTTAGCTGTAGCGTCTAACAAAGTAATGTTTGTTGAGCAATATATTCGTTTTTTTAATCAGTATTTTTCAGTTAATACAGACGAATATGCGGAGGATTATATTGCGAGAATTGACAATAAAATACTTTTGGATGTTTGGCACATGCATATTAATTTTACCGATATGTCTAATTTCCACAAATCATTTATCAGTAAAATGATGGCAAAGAAGTTCAGTAAAAAATATCCTGCATTTACAAACGGTGTTTATGTGGTAACGACCGATACAAAAACAGCGTATCCTTATGCTGATGAGAAAACAGTTCAGTTTCATAGTCAGGAATATTTTCATAATACCGATTATAATAATATAAAATCAGTCCAGTTAAAACCAGGCTACTGGGACCAAAATCATAGAACTCCGGGCTTCTTCTTAAAACGTGACGGTGGTATTTGCTATTCAAACGCGTGGGCGCGCGTGCTTACGTCATCCGTTGACCATGTATATATTGAAAGCTGGAATGAATACACGGAAGGAACAGGTATTTACGCGGCTGATCCGACAAATATATTTAAAATAAATTCCAATACTAATAATGATTTCTGGTCGGTATCGAATGACCCTTTTGAATACATAAAAACAACATATTCCGGCGCACGAAAATTCAAGAACATAAAAAATAAAAACACGAAAATTCTATGGCATAATTTACCGAAAAAAATGTTTGTAGGAGAAACAAATCATTGTACTGTTTGTGTTAGGAATACCGGATTCGATTTATGGAAATCTTCCGGTAAATATAAATTTGGTCAAAGATTATCTAAAATAAAACAAATATCTTTTTGTCCGGGGAAATATAATTTAGAGGACAAAGAAAATGAGGTCGATCTTTATTCAGGCGTTTTTAAAGGTCGACCTGTACAATTTGATCTCATCATTACTGCACCAAAAACCCCAGGGGGTTATAAAACATACTGGAGAATGATTCAGGGAAAAACTCAATGGTTTGGAGAAGAAATAACAAACACAATTAATGTGATTTCTCGTTAATATGGAAAAATCATTACTGACTAAAACTAAGCAATGAAATGATCCTCAAAAATTACTTAAAAGAAGAACTAATGGGATGTTTAAGCTAAAAAACCAAACTTAGTGTTCTTAGTATCTTGGTGGTAAATAATAATAACAGTTAAACCACAAAGGTACGAAGTGCACAAAGAAGAAATTGATAAAATCATTTATAGACCCCAAAGCATACGCGGGGCGCGGCAAAATGATTTAATACAAATACGAATATTTATTTGACAAATTATATTTTAATTCTCCGTGTCTATCTGTGCTGAAAGTCCGCCGAAGGAGGAAAATCAGTGTCTAATTATAATTGCCGAAAATAAGGGAATCTAAATAGTCTTGCTCTAAATTATTGTTTATGGTATTATTAATAATTCGTGATGACCCGGCACATAGCAATTAAACTTTAAACTATTACCAATAGACCGTATGAAATTAAGATTCAATAAATTCGGTTATGCAATGATGCTTTTTCTTGCTTTTTCCTGTTACGGAAATTTATCAGCAAAACTATGTAAATCTCCCTCGGGAACACAATCAGAAAAATTTATGAAAAAAATACCGAACAATACCAAAATAAATAAAATTCTATTCTTAGGAAACAGTATCTCCTTACATGGCCCTTCAAAAGCTGTGGATTGGGCAGGTGATTGGGGAATGGCGGCAAGCTGTCGAGATAAAGACTATGTTCATATTCTGTCACGCTCGCTTTCAAAAATAACCGGCGTTAAACCTAAAGTGATGATTGAGAATATTGGGGCTTTCGAACAACAATATGAAACTTACGATGTAATCAAAAAATTGAAAAAAGGTTTTGAGTTCAAGGCTGATACTGTTATCGTGGCTCTCGGGGAAAACGTTCCGCCACTTAATTCTGAAAAATCAAAAAAAATATTCAGAGATAGTATGAGAACGCTGCTTATCAATCTTAAAACAAACAGTAACCCTGTCATTGTTGTTCGAAGCTGTTTCTGGCCTGATAATGCCAAAGATAAGATACTCAGACAGACCTGTAAAGAAATTGATGGAATATTTGTTGATATCAGTGAGCTAAGTAAAAATGAAGCTAATTATGCACGGTCAGAACGGAAATATTCTCACAAAGGCGTTGCCGCTCATCCAGGCGATCGAGGGATGCAGGCTATTGCTGATGCTATACTTAATGAAATGAAAAAAGCCGGTCACGCTAAACCTAAACCTCTGAAAACACGAATGTAAAGATGGGGCAGGAACGTCCTCCCCGTCCTCCCGGTTGTTTTCCCGATAGCGTAGTTCTTCGGGAACATAGATAAAAAAATAATTTTAACAAAATGAAAGATAAAATGAATATTAATTTAAAAGTAAAGCCGGTTCTTGATCCGGAATTTGTTCCCCCCGTACTTTGGAATAAAGAATTTAGAAAAAAAACCGCTCGAGAAGGTGGTGAAAAAATCGTCATAGCACTTGAACGTACTAATGGAACCAAATCAACTTATTCAACTGATATCTTGAAAAATGATCAATACAATTTGAATATAAAATATGTTGAACGCCTGGTTAAATTCCTGCTCTGGATGAAAGGGGGTCATAAACTTACTATTGCAGGTAATAGAAACATAGCGGAACGCATTAAGGAATTATATTCAAAAAATGGATTACGAGCCTTTGATAACGATATTATGGGAAGAAAAATTTACGCGCGGGATTTCTCCGTTGATTTCTGCAAACTTCAAAACATTCCACCGGCTAAAGAAATATCCGTAAAACTCGGCGGGAATTTTGACGGCTGCAGAATCGGTTTCGATCTCGGCGGTTCAGATAGGAAATGTTCCGCGGTTATTGACGGTAAAGTCGTTTACACAGAAGAAATAGAATGGGACCCGTATTTTCAAAAAAATCCCGACTGGCATAAAAAAGAAATAATGGATACATTGAAAAAAGCAGCGGCTAAATTGCCGAAAGTGGACGCTATCGGCGGCAGCTCGGCAGGAGTTTATGTCGATAACCAGGTTCGCGTGGCTTCACTCTTTCGAGGTGTCTCGGAAGAAGATTTTAAAAATAAAATCGTAAATATGTTTCGCGATATCCAAAAAGAATGGAATGATATCCCTTTTGTCTTAGTTAATGATGGCGAAGTGACCGCGTTAGCCGGCGCAATGGAGTTAAACGATACCGCGGTTCTTGGAATTTCTATGGGAACAAGTATGGCCGTTGGTTACGTTAACCCGGAAGGAAATATTACTGACTGGTTAAATGAATTGGCTTTCGCTCCCGTTGATTATAGAGATGATGCTCCCGTGGATGAATGGTCAGGTGATATAGGTTGCGGAGTTCAATACTTCTCTCAGCAAGCTGTTGCGCGCCTCGCCCCGCTTGCCGGAATAAAATTCGGTGAAAAGGTGCCGTTCCCCGAGCGTTTAATTGAAGTGCAGAAATTAATGGCTGAGGGTGACGAAAGAGCGGCAAAAATTTATAAAACTATCGGAGTTTATTTCGGGTACACGGTGGCTCATTATAGTGATTTTTATGACTTTAGAAATTTATTGATTCTTGGCAGAGTAACTTCCGGTGAAGGAGGGAATTTAATTTTGTCAACTGCAAAGGAAGTACTGAAAATGGAATTCCCGGAATTAGCAGAAAAAATAAAATTCAAAATACCGGACGAAAAAAATAAACGACACGGACAAGCTGTCGCGGCAGCCGGTTTACCGTCTGTTCGGCATTGAAAAGTACGGAAATGTTATTAAACATCACTAATTAAGGCTTACTCGAAAAGATATTCGCCCCATTCCCGAAAAACTACGCTATCGGGACAATAGGGACGACGACTAAATAATTCTAATCAACCATGGAACGTTGAGTCTTCAGGTAAGCCATTGGGGTCATTCCAATTATCTTTTTGAATTTTTTTGTGAAATAAGCACTGTTTTCAAATCCAACTTTGAATGCCGCGTCAATCACACGCATTTGGCTGTTTTTAGCCATTGCATCAGCGGCTCTTTCGATTCTTAATCTTATTAGGTAATCAATAGGTGATAATCCTGTTATCTTTTTAAATGAATATCTGAAAGAGCCTTGAGTCATGTCGGCTATATTTGAAAGTTGGTCATTAGAGATTGGTTTCCTGAAATTTTGTTCGATGAAATCAATCGCCGCACTGATTTTAAAAAGCGTTTTCGGTTGCTGAGACTTGACTTCAAGAAAAAATTTACACACATTAATAACTATAATAGTAAATATATGTTCGTTTATAGCAGCCGTTCCTGCCCAGTTATTGTTTTGCTCTTCGGACATTGATTTTAAAAATTGCGATATTTTTCTCAACTGCTGAGAATTTAAATGTAATTTCGACTTGAATTTATGTTTCTTTCTGTAAAGAGGTTCATGTACAAACAGCGCGTTAAATCCCGGTAAATCAGAAAATTCTACTTTTAAAGATTCGAAAAAATCCCGCTGATATAAAATATTTACAATGTGAAGATTCTTCTCATTGCCGTAACCGTGTTTGTGGTTCCCTCGAACAACAAAAACATCACCTCTGATGATTGGATATTCTTCGTCATCGATAATGTGAACAGCAGAACCGCCAAGAATAAAAACCAGCTCATCAAAGTTGTGGGTATGCATAGGCATCAGCGGAGCATTTACTAATTCGTCAATTTCGCATCTGCCTTTAGGGAAATCATGATATAAAACTCCTGCTTTTTTATCATTAGGGTAATCCTGCCATTTCATAATAAAATCCTGTGGATCAATCTTTTATTTTAATTGTTTATTATCCCTTATTATACCATTTTTATGTTTTCAAAACAAGGACTTTTCAGCAAATCGTATAAAAAAATTTCAGATCGTTATAGAAAAAAATGGATTCTTATGATAAAATATATTATAATAATCAAATTAATAAAATTATATGAAAAATTTACTTGTTAAACTCTCTCTGATTACTGTAATTGCCGCAGCTTGTAATACAGTTTCCGCTGCCTTTAGCGATTCAACAAATACTTTCGCGCTTTGGCATTGCAATACTACAAATTGGGCGGGTAATGAGGAAACAACTCCGGATGATAATTTGAGCGGACGCTTAGCAAAAAATTTGCAAATTAATGCTGCAAATGAAGCTACACTTGTCCCAGGCTCTCCTTATGGCGGAAGTTATCTCAATTTTGACGGTACTGACCGGGCAACTGCATTCGGTGTTTTAGACCCTGCTCCTACAGATCATTTGAAGATTGACATTAGTTTCCGTGCACATTCTTTTCCTGCTGCCGGCTTGTATAAAAGTCTTGTATGGACTTATCCGGTGAAAGTTTATCTTTATAACGGCGCCCATGTGCTGATATTAACTTATGATGCTGCCGGCAATCCACATTTTCTTAGTTCAACTAAAACTATAAATGCTGACACTTGGTATTCAGTAAATGTTGTCGTCTCAAATGGTATCGTGGAAGTTATAGTCGGTAATGATGATGAAGGCTATCAAACTAATAGCGGTTCAGCAGGTGCCGGATTGTTAGATGCCAGCTCAGCAAGCCAGGTGACTGTGGGTTGGGATTACTTCGACGTGTCGCGTGATGTGGACGCCGATCTTGATGAAATAAGAATTAGTTCTGTAATCGCTGCTCCACCTCCCGAAAAATTAACTGCTTGTATAAAAAATGATAACGGTTCACCTACACTCTTTATAAATGATAAACCGGTTCCGCCGATGATGTTTTTCGGCTATGCGGATAAATTACCGGGTAACCCGAACTGTGAATTTGCTCAACAAGCGAAATTAGCAAAAAATGCCGGGATACATCTTTATACTTTTCCAATAAATTTTCAGGGAATATTCGGCGACGGAATAACATATTGGAATACACTTGACAGCATTTTATCAGCGGTAACCAATCTTGATAATAAAGCGATGATGATCCCTCGCTTTTACCTTTATCCTTCTTCGTGGTATATGTCCGCTAATCCCGATATCCACATGGAATTCAGCGATGGAATTACAAACAGAATTTGTCTCGCGTCAGAAAAATGGCGGAATTATATGAAAGCGCGTGTGAAAGATTTCGTCGCTCATTGCGAAAATAAATTCGGAAATAATATCATCGGGTACCATCTGACCTTAATGGAAACCGGAGAGTGGTTTTATGAAAGATCCTGGGAAAATGTCTTCTCAGGCTATTCTGAAAATATGAGACTCGGTTTCGCTAATTGGATAACAAATAAATATCATTCCGAAACAGCATTGAAAACAGCCTGGAATGACAGCTCGGTTACTTTCGCCACTATCTCTCTTCCCACAACTCCGGAACGTTCAACCGCGAGCAGTGCTTTTTTCAGAAATCCTGCAACGGAAATGAAAACAATTGATTTCTATCAGTATAAAAATGAACTTGTTCCCGAAACTATTGATATTATGGCTAAAGCGGTTAAAGATGTTACTTCAAATAAACTGGTCGTTACTTTTTATGGCTATACATTCGAACTGTCGGCAGTTCCTAAAGGTCCGCAAATCACCGGCCATCTCGCATTGGAAAAACTCCTTAAATCTCCTTATATCGATATCGTCGCTTCACCTATAAGTTATGCTGATAGAAGACCGGGAGGAATGAGCGCCTTTATGAGTGCCGCGGATTCCGTTAG
>QMOL01000084.1 GCA_003648225.1 Chlamydiota bacterium | reverse complement strand
TCCAGGCCATAAAACCGTGACGTTTAAAAGCGGAGAATGACTCCACCCGGCAACTTCCGATTCATCAAAATAAGCGACTACCGCAACATCAAATACTTCACCGGGGTTAATCATTCTGCTTGGCCCGTTAAAACCGAGGGTAACTGCTGAACAATTTATCGCAATTGCCAAAACGGCAATTAGGCAAAGCGGAGTAATTTTAGATTTTTTGTATTTCATAGTAATAATTTTAATTAGCAAATAATATAACCTATTCTTAAATTAATAACAAATTTTATGCCATATGGATTAAACGGCTTAAAAACGTGATTTTAAATGGTACTGAAAGCACTTTGTCGCAATTTTGCAATTATTCCATTGCAAAAATGCAACACGGCCCCAAAAGCACAAATTCATTAATCTAAATAATACTGGTACTTCTTTTAAAATCCAATAACGTTTTGAAAAAAAATCCATTAAGTGATACAATATGTGTAAGATAATAATTTATATAAATTGAACCTTTCTTGGAAAATATGCCGAATATGAAAAAAAGAACCCTTTTTCTCCTTCAGAAAAAAAAAGAAAAAAATGAAAAAATCATCTCGCTTACCGCTTATGATGCACTTACAGCAGCTTGGCTGTCAGAATGCGATATAGATTTTCTACTTGTCGGCGATTCTCTCGGGAATGTTGTTGCGGGATATGAATCGACACTACCCGTTACTATGGATCAAATGGCATATCATACCGAAATAGTTGTACGCGGAGCGGTAAATGTTCCCGTAGTTGCGGATATGCCTTTTCTTTCTTATGAAATTAATCCGGAAGAGGCGGTAAGAAATGCCGGCAGACTTGTTAAACAGTCTGGCGCAGCCGGGGTAAAAATCGAAGGGGGAATGAATATCATTCATGCAGTGAAAAAAATTACCGCAGCTCACATCCCGGTTCTCGGACATACAGGCTTGAAACCACAGACAATTCTTCAACTTGGCAAATACAACGTTCAAGGAAAAACTCCGGACTCAGCGGAAATTATAAAAGAAGAGGCTCGAGCTTTACAGGAAGCCGGGGTTTTTGCAGTCGTCCTTGAATGCATTCCTGGAAAATTGGCACAGGAAATTACTGAAGAACTTACAATTCCAACTATAGGCATCGGCGCAGGTAAAAATTGCGACGGACAAATACTTGTAACACATGATTTACTTGGCTGGTATGAAAAGCCAAAGCACTTTGTTAAACAATATTCGAATTTTCGAAATACTGCAATTACTTCCGTTCAAAAATTCATAAATGAAGTTAATACGGGCGAATTCCCGGACAAAAATCATTCTTTCTAATACAATATGCTCCAATTCACAACCAAAATAATTATTGTTCTGCTTCTTCTGTTTTCTATCTCCGGATGTAAAAAAAAACAAACTCCGGCTCAACTCGCACAAGAGGCAAATTCAGCTTTCAATGCTGGAAATTACGGCAGAGCAGCTTGGGTTTTTAATAAATTAAAACGTGAATTCAGCGATAACGCGAATATTCATATAAGCCTCGGTTATACTTATCTTAAACTTGGATGGCCAAAATACGCGGGAGGTGAGTTTTCTGTCGCTCTAGAATTAACCGGACAAACAAATGCACTGGCGTGGATCGGCCTTGGCTCCGCATACGCAGCAAAAGGAAACTCAAAGTCTGCTATCCTTTCATATTTACATGCTGCTATATATGACCCGGGAAATCCATTGTTGTACATTAAAATGGGAAACGTTTTTTATAACAGCGGAGCGTTTAATGCCGCAGCAAGAAACTATCTTCATGCAGCATCTCTTGGAAAAAGAGGCGCAAAACTTTATTCTACAATAGGTAAATGCTACGAACACAGCGCGCAGTGGGCTAAAGCAGTAAATGCTTATGAACAAGCATTATCGCTAGATAATAATAATTCAACAATTGTTCATCATTTACTGGTTATTTATCGCGATAGGTTTAACAACGTGGCAAAAACAAAAGCGTACTATAAATTGCTTCAAAAACTGAATCCTGAACTTGCGGATGCCGAATCAAAATTATATCGAAATAAAATTGACCAATCTCTGATTACTAATCCAAATCTTCAGGTTGTTGCGAATAATAGCGTGGCAAAAAAATTATCAAAAAAAGAAATCCATCAAAAGCAGAATCGGGCTGAAGCTGACAGATATGAAAATCTTGCACGCCTTTCTCTTACAAATGAACTTCCCAAAGAAGCGTTGAAATATTATAAAAAAGCTCTTTCAACGGATGAAACGAGAACATACTTAAACAAAAACATTGCTGATTTGTACGAAACATATCTTGACGAACTTAAACTCGCAATTGAATATTATTCTAAATATCTTAATTCCTGCAAAAAGCCCGGACAAGAATTTGATTTTACTATTTCAAAAATTAAAGAACTACAGAAAAAATATAATCTGATAGAAGCCGAAGAAAGAAAACAACGAAGACAAGCAGAACTCGAAATCGAAAATAAAAGCCGAGAAAAAGAACGCCTTTTTATCGAACAACAAAAAAAAGAACTCAATGACGCACGTAAAATACCTCAAAGTTATGATGAAGTAATAATAGAAGGTGTAAAACAAATGAAGGGGAAAAAATATGATAAGGCAAGAGCTTATTTTCAGAAAGCTATCAGCATTAATCCATCTTTTCCAAACGCGTATCATAATCTTGGTCTCGTATATTTTTCCCAGACAAATTACATTTCGGCTGTTAAATATTTTAAAACAGCTATTGAAAAAAATCCGAAATATGCTGATAGTTATTTTACTCTCGGCTTGACATATATTAAATTGAAAAAAAATGAAGACGCAACCGAAAGCTTCACCTATTATCTTGATTTAGCGCCAAATACTTCTTATGCTAATTGGGTAAATGAATGGCTGATTAAAAATGCGGGGGCACGATAACTTAAATTCTACTGATTTTAAAAATGCGTATATTAATTAATACTTTTACTCTCTTTTGCGTTGTTGCTTTAACTATGACTCCCGCATGCTCAAAAAAGCAAAAATCTCCGGCTGCAAATAAATATAATCAAGCGTTGGAATTGCAGGAGGCAGAAAGATATAAAGACGCCTTGCGCCTCTTCCATAAAGCTGTCCAAATCGATCCTAACTACGAAGATGCTTACTTGCAAATCGCGTCAATTTACGATGACCATCTTGAAGATAAAGAACAAGCAGTTGAATGGTATCAAAAATATCTTGATATGTCACAAAACGAAAATCAAAAAAAACTTGTTAATAAATGGCTTGAAGATGCTAAACGGTCAGCAGACGAAATCAGAAGCGGCTCAAAAGGTGATTTTGCTAAGTTAAGTCCGCAAATTAGAGATTTGGTTAATAAACATATTTCTCTTGAACGCGCGAAAATAAAAAAAGAATTCAAAGAAAAAGAAAAATCATTTATTGACAAATATAAAAAAGAAAATAAAAATATTAAAGAACAACTCGCAAGCGTCAAATCGGAAAATAGAGAGTTGAAGGACAGAGTCGAAAATCTTACTATCGACCTCAATGCATCTCAAAAAAATTCTGCAAGAAATAATATCAGAGATAAACTTGCAGGACTGATTTCTTCAGCTTCAAGATCAAGGGAAAACGAAAAATCAAAAAATGCGGTTTCATTACAAAAATATATTGACTTAAAAACAAAATTTGAAGAACTTAAAGTTCAATTGAAACAGGAACAGGCAAAAAACGCACAGTTAGAACGTAACATTTCCTCTCTTAACGAAAACATTCGTAAATTAAAACAAATCAAAAATTCCGCTGATAAAACTACGGCTTATCAAATCCAAATTGAAGAATTGCAGGATTCGAATACTAAACTTTATGAAAAGGTTAAATTACTTGAAGCCGCCGCGGACAAAGTCGAAAAAATAAAAAATGATGATTTAATAGCTGAAAAAGATCTTGAAATTAATACTTTACAAAATCGTATCTCTAAAATGAAAGACGAGAATGCAAAAATTCTTGAAGAAAAAAAACAAGTTGAACAAACTAAATCCCAATTTCAAAACCGTATCGATAAACTTCTTTCCAATAGCGCTGATACCGACTTCGCTCAAAAAGCTGTTGAAGAAAACAAGAATTTGCGCTTGCAAATCTCACGGATAACTTCTGAATTTAATGAAATTAGCAAGAAACAAAATTCTGCGGAACAAAAGGTTCAGGAACTCACAGAAAAACTTCATAAGCTTAAAAATATAACACAAGTATCTAAACCGCTTGTTCCTAAAGACAGTTTTACAGATTTATCAGATGAAATTTCAACTATGCAGAATACTATCAGGAAACAAAAAGATTTAATTACCCAAAAAGATGCTCAAATATTAGAACTCGTTACTCAAAATATAAACTTTCAAAAAGCACGGGAAAATACTCAAGCAGAAACGCCTATTAAAGAATTAAACGCGTTACTTATACAAAAAAATAAATATATACAGGAACTTACAGAAAAACTTAATAACGCCACCGCAAATAGTGGAACTTCAATGATAAAAACGGAGCATGTCCAGATGTTATCAAAACAGATAGCTGATTTAAGAAAAATTTTATCAGAAAAAGAAAAAATAATTAATGCTAACAAAAATATGTATCAAAAATATAAAATAATTTATGATAAACTTAATTCAAAATTTATTGATGTTAACAATAAAAATAATAATCTCGAATCTGAAATTAATGCTCTTAAAACACAACTTGCCGCAGCCAATAAAGCAATATTAAAATTTAGAAATTTGTATATTCAGAAAAAATAATAAGTAACAATAAACAAAAATGATTACACAGAAAAATGTTGAATATGTGGCAAATCTAAGCAGACTTGAATTGGATGATGCTGATATGAATAATTTTGTTTTGAATCTTCAGAAAATCCTTTCATATGTTGATAAACTAAACGAACTTGATACCTCGCTCATTGAGCCTGCAGCTCACGTGCTCCCATTAAGGAATGTAAAAAGAACAGACGAAGTTAATCAGTCTTTAACAAATAAAGCCGCGTTGCAATCCGCACCGGTAACTTCCAACGGATTTTTCCTCGTCCCTCCGGTTCTTGAATAAAATAAATCAGCGTGAATCTGATTTAAGAATAACGAATTACTTGTTCCCTGCCATGGCATACGTTCTTAAAGAAGAACATAATCTTTCAAATTGGCTGAACTCGCTTACGCGTGAGTCTGCTGTACTCAAATATGTAATGCTGATTGAGGTAATTCTCGCATTAATATTTGTCTCTTTTGGCATTGTTATTTTTATTACAAAAAATTCCTATGGTATGCTTGTTATTGCCGGCGTGCTCTCTTTCTTTGCCGCGGGACATTGGGTAAAACAATATGAAAATTATACGAATTCAGGATTTATTAAACGCGGGCGGGAAGGCGAAATTAAAAATTCAGACCGGCTTGAACACGGACTTGATGAAGATTATTATATCATAAATGATATTGACCTCGCATTCGGTAAAAAGAAATCACAAATCGACCATATCGTTTTAGGTCCTAACGGCATTTTTGTTATCGAAACAAAAAACTGGCGGGGAAAATTAATCGGAAATGAAACTGACACATCCTGGACTCAAATTAAAGAAAATAAAAATGGAAATGATGTAAAAATAAAACTCGGAAATCCAATTGTTCAGAACATGCGCCATGTTCAAACAACCCGATCGGTTCTTCAAGCCAACGGAATAAATAGCGAGGACATCTTTTCAGTCGTTGTTGTTAACAATGATAACAGAGATCTTCATACCATAACCCCGGTGCTTTTACCTAACGAAATGGTTGAATATATTAAATGGACAAAATCATCCCATAAATACTCTCCAAAAGAAATTTCAAAATTCATTGAAATCCTTTTCCCCGATTGTAATAACTATCATCTTAAATGACACAGGGCGATGCCCTGTATTGTATCCCAAAACCTCTTTGAAGCAAATCTTCACTTTGGGCCGATTATAAAAACCGGATGTCTCTTGTTTGTATATGTTGACAAACTATAAAATCCAACTGTGTTTTTAAGATTATTTGTGCAAATTCGTGTCTAAAAACTTTTCCCAAAATTAATCCATTTCTCGAATCTCATATCCCTCAAATGTCGGGTTAAATGCCCCGGCTCGAAAAATGACATTTGTGTCCGGGCATTCAAATGCAGCGAGCAAATTGCCGTTATTTGTCGTGATTATCTTTAGTTCGGAAGGAAAAGCGGAATTGTGATAAAATATCCATTCAATATCTGCTGAATATGAGTTGTTTATTAACTTATATGAGTTCTCATTCTCCCCTATTCTAAGATTTTTGTTATTGGCAGGAAGCCAGGTTTGCGGTAATCTTTGCATCTGCGCGAAAAAATTGCGTGGAAAACCTGAAATACTAATTGTATCAATCCTTTTTGTAATATAAATCCTGGCATTTTGTTCATCAGTAATATACCACTTCTCTCCGTCAAAAAGTATATCCGCAATTGTTCCGGCAAGAATATGAGAAATTCTCATTCTGATTTTTTTACCCGGCTGCCATAAACAAATCGCTCTCACGTTATATTTTTTCCTGTCTCCGTTTACGTTAGTAGAGATAGAAAGTTTTATTTTACATTTTGCAAGTTTCCAACCATTAGTATTATTCTGGATTTTTTTTAAAATACGCTGGTTTTCTTTTGTATTAATTGGCTTAAACGCTTGATGACTGACATTCACGCCCGCGCATCCTGCGAAGATAAAAATTAAAATTAACGCGCTGCTTTTAAGTATTTTCATTTCAGCTTTGTCTTATAATTTATAATTTGTTTTCATTCTTTTGACTTACATCTTTTTGACGCCTTTTCTTTTTCTTCTCTTTTTTGTTAATCCATTGCTCACGATATGTGTAAGTAATATCTCTACCCCCAAAAGATTTCACGTGAGATTTTTCTATTTTCCCTGTAATCGGATTGAGCCAAATTTCCATGAAAATAGTTTTATAAGCATTCGCAATAACATCTTTTTGCATTGAAAATAGATACTTTATAGGCATTTCTCCCTTTAAAATATACAAATCACCTTCCGTACGAAAACGCATATTATACTTTTTTATATCTTTAAAATATCCTATTCCGAGAAAATGCTCAAAAATGTTCTCGTCAGGTGAAAGTGGACGAATATCTTCTTCATTTTCAATCGTTGTATGAACTTCTCCGTTGCTGACAATAACTGTATAAGGGTATAGTCCTTTAAAATTCATTTTCAGATAACCGGGCTTTTGATATTCAATGTGGCAATCTTGATTTACAAAATCGGTAACTCCTGCAACCTTTTGCCTAATGCTTATATTCGCGGAAAGTGTTTTTGTGCTTTTTTCAAATTTCTTAATTATCGCAATCGTCTCATTCATAAAATTCCGCACATACTTAGTTTTCGTCTTGTCAGGTGTAACTTGTATCGTCGATTCGCTTTTGCTAACATAGCATAAGCAAATAAAAAAGGTTAAAAATATTGTCAAAAAAATTTTCATAATAATTTTGCTTCAGGCATCCCTATTAAATGTAAAAATTCCTGACGCGTGCGGGCATCACTTTTAAACCGCCCCTCCATCGCACTTGTTGTTGTAAAGGAACCGACTTTTTGAACTCCGCGCATACACATACATAAATGCCTTCCTTCACAGACAACTCCTACACCCATCGGATCAAGATGCTCTTGAATACATTTCGCGATTTGTGCTGTCATCCTTTCCTGGAGCTGCAATCGACGGGAAAAGACATCCACAATTCTCGGAATTTTACTCAAACCAATTACACGCCCTTTCGGCAGATAAGCAACATGAACCCGTCCAAAAAACGGCAGCAAATGATGTTCACACAAGCTGAAAAAATCAATACTTTTAACAACAACCATTTCATCATATTTTTCTTCAAAAATAGCATTGTTTAATTCCTCATCTATATTGGCTTTATAACCGGAAGTTAAAAATTCATAAGCCGCTTTCATTCGCTCAGGGGTTCTCTTGAGTCCATGCCTATCCGGATCGTCACCAACACGTTTAATAAATTCTCTGTAGAATTCTAAATCATTCATTTTGTTTATAGCTCCAATGTTACACTGTTTTTATCGCTTTCATTTAATTCAAGTTTTACTATTTTAACACCTAATTTATTAAGCGGTTCTTCAAGTATTTTTGAAATCTTCACAATAATATTTTCCATGGTCGAAATCTGACCCTTGAGGAATTCTACTTCTTTGTCTAAATCTCGATGGTCAAGTTTATCAAAAATTTCACGCTTTAATATGTCTCTTAATGAAGTAACATTCACCACCATCCCGCTTTGCTTGTTTATCGGACCGGTAACACTTATTTTTATTGTGTAATTATGTCCATGTCCACCTTCATTGCTGCATTTTCCAAAAACGTCTCTGTTCTTCGATTCACTCCATGAATCGTTATACAAACGATGCGCCGCGCAAAAATGAATTGTTCGTGTCACTATCAGCATTTTTATCTTTTATTTATATTAATTTATATTGGAATTATAGTTAAATTGTAGATAATTGTCAAAGTGATAAAACAAATTAAACACCATAATCTTGACCTTTTGATCTGCTTTATTTGACTTCTCGAAAATGTCCTCCGGTTGAACGTGCAACACTTTTCATAAAAGCGCGAGCTTCTGCTCTGCTCTTTTCTTTAGGTTTGTAGAGAACTGTGTCAATTGTAAACTTATTAGATGTGGTATTTTTTCCGTCACGAATCGCTTTGTAAATTTCTTTTACATGAGCTGCGCGACCGGCAATCGTGTTTTTACCGAGCCAAGGTGGATCATCGGTAATTAAAACTATTGTATCCGGCTTCATTTTTATTGCCGCTTTCAGCGCTTCAATTGGCGAACTACCTTTTGTAGCAGAATTTCCGCCTTTATTCATTTTCATATTCTTTTTCATCCATTTCGCAAGTTCACGCTTTCGCGATTGAGTAGCATAAGCTATATTAGTTTTAAAAGGAAAAGCTCCATCGGTAAAAAGAATTACATTAAATCCCGTGTCAGGATGAAATTTCTGAACCATCGCTATAGCTTCTTTCTTTAAATCTTCAAATACTCCTTTTTTTACCACACTCGAACTGCTGTCGGCAAGTATCACAATTGATCTTGTTTTAATTTTATGTCCAAAAAATTCCGCTTCCGCAAAACCTTCAAAAGCACTTTCATCACCTTTCCCTATTCCAAGATTTCCGAGACCGATTTGCCCGATATTCCCGCCAATAGGAGTAATATTCGCCGGAATGGACTTAAAATCTGATTTGGAAAATTTTAATGGCGGGAGTTTTGGTAAAGTAATTTTAGATTTTCCGGTTGTAACAAGTTTGTTCATTAATTTAGGCCTCTGCGCCTGTTTCTCGTATTGTTTAACACGGATTTTATGCTGCAGTTTTCGCGCAGGCATTTTCGATAACTTTTTCGTCGGCTTGAACATCATCTCTTGCGGCTTTACGTATTTATAAACTATAAAAGATGCCGCAGTGAAAAAAATCGCAAGATGTATCGCAAAACTCACTCCAAATGATTTCCCGACTTTGCTTAATTTATTTTGTTTTTTCTTTATTGACATAATTTATTG
>QMOL01000083.1 GCA_003648225.1 Chlamydiota bacterium | reverse complement strand
TTTCAAACTGATAATATTTTCATTGGTAATATTTTCGTCAACTATTCTGTCAAGAATAGCTATTTTTGCACCAACACTTGATAGAGCATTGACAAAATATTTACCAAGCACGCCATTTCCGCCTGTAATAACACAGACTTTACCATTTAGGTCATTGAAAGATAGATTCATAAGTTTTAAGTTTTAAAGATTAAGATTAATTAAGTCAATTTTTAATTATTCAAAAATTAAAATATTTTTTCGCGTTGTTGTAACAAATATCTTTTACCATATTTCCAACTAATTCAATATCATTTGGAATTAGCCCGTTTATTATATCGTTTCCAAGAATATTACACAAGATTCTTCTAAAATAATCATGACGCGGATATGAAACAAACGAACGACTGTCAGTAAGCATTCCGACGAACCGGCTTAACAAACCGAATTGTGATAATACTTCAATTTGTTTTTCCATTCCGTCTTTTTGGTCAAGAAACCACCATCCGGATCCAAACTGCATTTTCCCAGGTGTTTTTCCATCCTGAAAGTTTCCGAGCATTGTTGCTAAAACTTCATTGTCACAAGGATTCAAATTGTATAAAATTGTTCTTGGGAGTTCATTATTGGAATTAAGCTTGTCAAAAAATCGGGAAAGCGGTTTCGCAACGTTCCAATCACCAATAGAATCATATCCGGTATCGGGACCAAGTTTTTGAAACATCAATGAATTGTTATTCCGCAGCGCGCCGAGGTGCAATTGCTGTGTCCAATTCCGTTTATTGTCCAAGCGCGCGAATTCGAGCAGCATTGCGGATTTGAATTTAAGGATTTCTTTATTTTCAAGATCATTTCCCGCGCGAATTTTTTTAAAAATATTTTCTATTTCAGTTAATGAAAAATCTTCCGCGTAAATGGTTTCAATCCCGTGGTCAGATAATCTACACCCCATTTCATCGAAAAAAGTATGACGATTTTCCAAAGCATTCATATAAGAAGAATAATCGGAAATGCTTATTCCTGAAGTGGTTTCAAGTTTATCGACCCATTCATTAAATTTATTGGTGTTTTCAACTGTCATGCCTTTATCAGGTCGCCATGTTGGTAAGACTCGAATATTAAAACTTTCGTCTTTTGCAATTTGTTTATGTGCTGAAAGCGAATCACACGGGTCATCTGTTGTGCAAACGATTTCGACATTAGATTGTCTCATCAAATTTCTACATGAATGAGATTTTTTATTTGCAAGCATTTTTTTTGATTTTTCCCAAATGGCATCAGCAGTTTTTGGAGATAACAAATCATCAACATCAAAATATTTTTTAAGTTCGAGATGAACCCAGTGATACAAAGGGTTTCTCAAAGTTTTCGGAATTGTTTCCACCCATTTATTGAATTTCTCTTTATCATCAGCATCGCCGGTGATAAATTTTTCATCAATACCATTCGCGCGCATTGCCCGCCATTTATAATGATCACCTGCGAGCCATAATTTTGTTAAATTGTCAAAAGAAATATCGTCAGCGATTTCCTGTGGATTCAAATGGCAGTGATAATCAATAATCGGCATTTTAGCAGCGTATGAAAAGTAAAGTTCTTCAGCGGCCCGGGATTGCAATAAGAAAGATTTATTTATAAATGTTTTTTTCATATTAATAATGTTTTAAATTTTCTTTAGTCAAAATATCTATTGGTATAATTTGTTCTATTTTTATTTTCTCTTTTAAAATAATATGCTTGAAAAGTGTCACTATCCCATTGGGTTGGTGATGCGCTAAAGCATATTGACTGCGGTTTATTCGAGCTTGTTGAGGTCGGAATTTCCGTGGTCAGCGACCGAAGCCACGGCATTTTTCACTATTTAAAACAAATTGATTCAATTGTAATTCAGTGTATGTGAGTAAAATTCCTGCTTCAACATTGTGTTCATCAATTTCAAGGCATTGAGTAAAAATTTCTTTTGCGCTTTGGTAATCATTTTTTATTATTTTCACTTCTCCAAGTAATTGCAAAAGTTCGGATTTCTTGCCCGATAATTTTTCGGATCTTTCTAAAAATTTTTCTAAATCATCAAATCGCTGCAACGAAAAATAAAAACACGCCAGATTTTGTCTCGCGTCATCTCTTGCCGGATCAATTTTAAGACTCTTTTTGTGCATTTTCTCCGCTCCGGTTATATCGCCAAGTTCGTGAAGGACACAGCCCAGATCAGTATATGCTTCAGCAAAAGTTGGATCTCTTTTAATTGAGCGTTCCAAAAGATTTCGTGCTTTTATGTTATTACCTTCCATATAATATGTCCATGCGAGACCATCAAGCGCGACCGGGTTTTCCGGTTTTAACTTCAGAGCTTTTTGGAAACATTCTCTGGCGATATGCGGAGCGTTGTCTTTTATCAACCGGTTTCCGAGTTTAACATAATGTTCGAATGAATTTTTCATATTATTATTATATCAAAGAAGGAGATAAATTACGAATTATAATTTTGTTTTGCCACTAATGCACTAATTAAAGATGAATATTTTATGGCAGTACGATTAACTCTGAGTTCTGAGTAACGAGAACTATTTGAACAGCACTATTAATACAAATATAATTTCTTTGACAGAATCATTTTATGACAGAATCATTAGAAGAAATACAAGAAATATAATTTTATTAAAGTTTTTTATCGGAAAAATATAATTTTTGATTTATATTTTCTGAAAAAATCTCTAAAAACGAATGATGATCATTCGCTTTATCTATAAGATAATAAAATTCTGTTTTTCAATCCGTGAAAATTAGTGCAATTAGTGTTTAAGTTTTATTTTGTCCCGAAAGTCGGGACACGCAGTAAATGCCGCTATCACGTCTTTATTACTGCACTCCATACTAATTGCGTCTTTTGCGCCGTTTGCGTAAAAAAATTTTAAAACTCAATACAATCGCGTTTTATTTTTGTTCCCGGCGTTTAAACACAGGTTCGCCGCTAATCCATGTTTGTTCTACCGCGCCGCAAAAGGTCGTGCCGTCAAAAGGAGTGAATTTACCTTTTGATTTAAGTTTTTCGGCTTCAATTTTATACATTGAATTTAGATTTATAAGAGCAAAATCCGCATCAGAACCAATTTCAAGTGATCCTTTTTGCGGAAATAAATCAAATCTTTTAGCTGTATTTTCCGAGGTTAATTTTTGAATTTGTTCTAAAGTTAGTTTTTCCTGATGATAACCGTAGTTTAAAGCAAAAGGCAGTAGTAATTCAACTCCGGGCATTCCGCTGTAATCAGTCATAAAATCACCGGTGCTTTTTTCCTTCTGTGAGCAAGGCGCGTGATCAGTAGCTAGAAAAGAAACACTTTTACCGAGAAAAGACCAGAGTTTTTCATTTTCTTCTTTTGAGCGGACAGGGGGAGTGCATTTCAGCACGGAGCCCAATCGACATAAATCGTCAATTGTGAACGCTAAATATTGCGGACAAGTTTCACCTGAAATGTTTACGCCCTGCTTTTGTAACCGGTCAATTTCTTCAGCTCCGGATCCGGAGGACACGTGAACGATATGAATTTTAGCGCCAACTTCACCTGCAATTTCACCCACACGGCGAATCGCGGTTACTTCAGCTTCAACCGGTCGAGAAGCGGCAAATTCCGCGGGAGAATTTTCTTTAATTTGAGCTGTTGCGTTTGCTACAATTTCCGGATCTTCGGCGTGAACGCCGACTAAAACATCTATTTCCGAGGCAAATTTAAGTATATCGTAATATTCTTCATAAGAGAGCTGGTGAAAAGTATCCATTCCGGATAAAACATAAGTCTTAAAACCAATTACACCGGCATTTTTCAATTGTTCAATGTGGTTTTTCCATAACGGACTGTCAAGTGATTCAGCAGAAATACCGCCCCAGAGTCGGAAATCACACCACGCGTTTGGAATAACTTTTTCTTTTTTATTATAGAAAGCGTTGATATTTGTTACCGGAGGAATAGTAGTACACGGCATATCAAAAACAGTGGTTACTCCCCCTGCAACCGCGCCGAGAGAACCGTGATAAAAATCTTCCCGCCAAGTGTAGCCCGGGTCATTAAAATGAGTATGGGGATCAATTGCGCCGGGAATAAGGAGTAAATTTTTACAATCAATAACTTCGTTATTTTTAGAATATTCATCATCTAATGCAACGATTTTGCCATTTTCAACGGTAATTCTTGCGGGTCGGGTTTCATTGCCTGAAGTTACGATATTTATATTTGTGAGTGTTGGCATAATTTTGTGGACATAGTGGACTAAATAGACATAATGGACATGATAGACAAAAAACACCCCGTCCTTCGGCTACCCATCCTAAAACAGGAGGGAAAAAGAAATGTTCAAGTAAAAAATCTCCTTGGTTTTTGGGTCGAGTAGAAAAGAATGAATAAACGGACTAAGTACAAAGGACAACTCCGGCATCCCAGCATACGCGGGACACGTGCGCGGGGGGAGTTTACGCGAGTACAAAAGGCTAAGTACAAATAATCACGCTTCATTATCTGCAACGATATTAACAATTTCATTCGGAGTTTTTGCTTTAATGATTTGTTCTCTTACGTTACTTTTACCAAGGAGGCGTGAGATTCTTGCCATTGTATGCAGATATTCATTGTTATCGCCGTCTTTAGGCGCAACAATAAAAAGTATGATGCTTACAGGAACTCCATCAAGTGAACCGTAATCAATCGGTTTCGCAGGAAGAGCGAGTAAAACCTGCAGTGAATTAACATGATCTGATTTTGCATGAGGAAAACCGATACCGCGCCCGATGCCTGTATTTCCGAGAGCTTCTCTATCCATCACTTCTTTATTCAAAGCTTCGACATCATTAATGCCGCCAATTTTACCTATTTCGTTAACGAGATAAGTTAAAATAGCATTTTTATCTTTTTCTCTGACATCGATTAAAATACGTTCGGGAGTTAAAAGAGATGATAATTTCATTTTAAAATTTTAAGGTTTTAAGGTTTTAATGTAGAGGCAAATCTGTGTATCTGCCCTTTTAAGGTTTTAATTTACTACAAGAACAGCGCATGGAGCGTGTTCAATAAGCTGTTCAGCTATTTTGCCTTGAACAACATCTTTTCTAATTTGCGGATTTTGACCAATGATAATCATATCAACTTTATACTCGGCTGCGAGTTTTGGTAAAGCTTGTTCCGGGTAACCGTATTCTTGAATAATGACGATACGCGCTTCTTGACTTTTTGCTTTTTCTTCTGCGTCATAGAGGTATCTCCAACCGTTTTCTTCGAGTTCGACTTCGATTTCGGCGATAGAGTTGTCGGAAAATCTTGCGAGATTAGTAACGACGTTTTTATTCACAATATTAACGGCAATAATTGTAGCCGAACAATTTTTAGCAAGAAAGACAGCAAAATCAAGAGCATGTTGAGACTCAACAGCAGCGTCAAGATTAAGTAGTATTTTATTTAAGCTTTTCATATTTAATCACTTCTTTTTTTTATTCTTTTACGCCGGAAAAAGTCTTCACGGTCATTTTCTTCAAGAACATCGGAGATATATTTTATTGTTTCTTCGTTGTCGGGAATAAATATATTTTCTAACGCGTTAACCCGTCGCTGTGTCTTTTTTATTTCATTTGCAAGACGTGTTAATGTTAAATTAGCCTGTGCGTATTCAATAAGCAAAGGAATAACTTCAGAAAATTTTCGACTTGAACTGTCAAATTTCGGTGAGCTGTTCATAATGCCGAGTTTAACTTTCTCAGGCTGCTTTTCGGCTGAAACATCAGGTATTGGAACTCCCATAACACTTCTTTCATGAATGGTAAGTTTAAGAGGTTCCAGACAAGCATAATTCGCTCTTTCAATTTCTTCGGAACCCATTTCTATATAAGCTTCCTGAAATTCAGCGTAAGCAGATTTCAATTGTTCTGCAAGACGTCTCTGAAGATTTTTAATTGTATGAATTAACTGCATTAGTTCCATAATCAATACTTCACGCTTGCGGTCGAGAAGTTCGTAACCTTCACGAGCAAACGAGAGGTCCTGCTTAAGTTTAAACAGGTTAGATTTTGTAGGAGGAACTTTAAGCAGCATAATAACTAATTAATAACTAATTCTTATTTTGTTTCAGGTTTTGCCATTTTATTGGTTTCAGTCTTATCTACTTCTTTTTCTTCAGGAATCAGCATTTCTTCTTTTACTTCTTCGTTGATATTTATAATTCCGTTTGTAGGAATTATAACGTTTTGTACTAATCCCGATAGTGCCTGCGGAGCAGATGTTGGTTCGGGTTCCGGAGCGGCTTTATACATAACAACGTCCAAAGCTTCCATTTCTTCGGGATCATCAAAAACTTCTGTAGAAAGAGTTTGTCCTGTATCATAACCTTCCGCGTTAACTTTTACGGAATATCTGTTACCATCAATAAGGTTATCATTAATAATTTTAAATTTACCTTTTTCATCAGATTTAGTTTTAATATCCTTGCCGTAAATTTTAACTTCCGCGCCGGCAATTGGCTTACCATTCTCATCCTTTACGGTACCGTAAACTGTTCCCGCAAAAGAAGCCGCGGAAGAAATAACAAAAGCGAGCGCGAGAGGAACGATGATTTTTTTCATTTTATTTTCCTTAATTTAAGGGTTATAAGTTTTTATCGCGGTAAATATTCCGCAATTTCTTCTTCGCTGATTCTTGTCAATTCATGATTAGGAAGAATGCTTAATAATTCCCATCCGATTGCGAGAGTATCACGAATAGATCTATCTTCATTTTTATTTTGTTTAACAAATTTATTTTCAAAGCCTTCACCAAATTTCAAATATGCTTTGTCTGTGTCAGTAAGCTCTTCTTCACCAATAATTGACGCAAGACTGCGAACGTATTCAACTCGGCTGTATGCGGCATAAAGTTGTGTTGCCCAGTTAGGGTGGTCAACTCTTGTATAACCTTTACCAATACCGTCTTTCATAATTCTTGAGAGAGAAGGTAGAACATTAATCGGCGGAAAAATGCCTTTTGCGTGAAGTTCGCGACTCAAAACAATTTGACCTTCCGTAATGTAACCCGTAAGATCAGGCACCGGATGCGTTATGTCGTCATTCGGCATAGTTAAAATAGGAAGCTGGGTTATAGAACCTTCCGCGGAAGAAATTCTTCCGGTGCGCTCATAAAGCGAAGCAAGATCGGAATACAAATATCCCGGATAACCTTTTCTGCTCGGTACTTCACCGCGAGCGCTTGCGACTTCTCTCAAAGCTTCGCAATAATTTGTCATATCTGTAAGCACAACAAGGACATGATGATCGCAATCGAAGGCAAGATGTTCGGCAAGAGTAAGCGCGAGACGCGGTGTAACAACACGTTCCTCGGGCGGATCATTCGCGAGATTAAGGAACATAGTAACATTTGACAATGCGCCTGATTCTTCAAATTCTCTGCGGAAGAATTGTGCAACATCATGTTTAACACCCATTGCGACAAAAATAACGGAAAATTTATCATCAGATGGTTTGCCTTCTTTATCAACAATTTTTGCCTGACGAACAATTTTTGCCGCGAGCTGATTATGTGGTAAGCCGTTGCCGGAAAAAATAGGAAGTTTTTGACCGCGAATAAGAGTATTTAATCCATCAATAGCGGAAACTCCGGTTTGAATAAATTCACGGGGATATTTTCGCGCCACGGGATTTATCGGTTCTCCGTTTATATCACGTTTGTCACCGCCGAAAGGTTCCGGTCCGCCATCAATTGGTTTTCCGAGACCATCAAAAACTCTTCCAAGCATTTGTTCTGAAACTCTTGCCAGTAGCGGTCTGCCGAGAAAACGAACACTTGTTGTTTCGGTAGCAAGACCGTAAGTTCCTTCAAACACCTGTACGAGAGCGAATTTATCGCTAATTTCGAGGACTCTACCGTTTCTAACAGAGCCGTCAGGTGTTTCAATTTCAACAATTTCCGCATAAGCTACATTGTCGATATTATCGATCACGAGAATAGGACCTGCTAATTTACTAAGACCGGTATAAGTTTTAGGAGCGCTGGTAATCATTAATAGTTAATAGTTATTTGTTATTTGTCGAATATTCGCCAAAGGAGGATTAACAGTTATTTTATCAAATATTTTTTTAAAGCAAATTTTCTTCATATTTATGTAGCTTTTTCTACAACTATATGGTTACTGTCAACATGAACGACTTTAATTTGTGAATTTTTGTTAATAAAATCACCTTGCGAAACAACATCGAGCAAAATGCCGTCAATTATCGCTTTTCCCGCCGGTCTGAGCGTTGTTTTAGCGATGCCTGTTTTGTTAATCCACTGTTCATAATTTTTTTCATTAAAGGCTGTGTATCCATGTTCTTTATCTATTTTATCAGCGAGAAAAATTCCCCGCACAACCGGCGCCCGCGGTAAAAATTTCGCGGCAAGCATTATTAATGCGATCGCTCCGATAATTGAGCCGGCAACAACAGCGATTGACGCTGATATTTCGTTCAGCGAGGGCGTGTTCGACCAGTCACCCGGCACCCAGTCTATCATGGCAAGAATCAGCGCTCCGACCATAAGAATGATGCCGGAAATGCCGGCAACACCAAAGCCCGGAATAACAAAAATTTCCAAAATTAATAAAATCGTTCCAATAATAAATGCCGCGACAGGAAACCATCCTGTTAGATTTGCCGTGTAATGCCCCCAGAAAAATAATGCAATGCAAGTAATGCCAATAATGCCCGGCACGCCAAAGCCCGGAGTTTTTATTTCAATAAATAAACCGCCAAGACCGAGAACAAGCAACAGGCCCGAGATCATCATACTACTGAAAAATCTTGCGAGATGTTCACCTGAACGCGTTATAATAACTTTTTGCGGCGCATCGGCAAGCCCAATACTTTCAATCATATCATCAAGAGTTGGCGCAATAGCAACTGCAAGCTTTTGAGTAACAGCTTCGCTTGCGGTAAAAGTGAGTAATTTTCCGCTTTTAATAACATTCGTAATTTCAATATCTTCATCCATCATAGCTTCAAAAAGTTGATAAGGGTGATCGTTTTTTTCACAAGCTGAGCGAACAATTGCGCGGACAGCGCTGTACGCTTTTTCTTTCAGACCTTTATCAATCTCTTTAGCGCCACCGAGAAAAGGAACGGGAGACATTTGAATTATTTTAGCATCACCGATTTGACTTTGTGGCGCCATGTAAATATATTTTGTAGATGCGGAAATCAGCGCGCCGGCAGAAATGGCTTTCGTATTTACATAAGTGTAAGTTGGTATCTTTAGACGAGCAATAGCCTGCATAATAGATTCAGCGGCTTGAACTTTTCCACCGTAGGTGTCCATATCAAGAATCAAAGCCGCGGCTTTATTTAATTCAGCTTCTTTAACACCCCGTTCAACAATATGAGCCAACCCCTCTTCAATTTCGCCGTTAACAGGAATAATAATAACCGGTCGATTAACTGAAGTTTTAGCAAAAAGATTAACTGCATTAAAAGAAAAAGCAGCAAACAAAAATAAAAATATATAAAGCGCACTTTTCATAAAATTAATAGTGGTGCGAGAGGAGGGACTTGAACCCACACGTCCTAGGACACCAGAACCTAAATCTGGCGCGTCTACCAGTTCCGCCACTCTCGCAATATTTATTGAATGATTTAGTGATTTCAATTATTTCAATCGTTTCAATCGTTTCAATCGTTTCAATCGTTTCAAT
>QMOL01000082.1 GCA_003648225.1 Chlamydiota bacterium | reverse complement strand
TTATTCAAATGGAAATATTTCCTGGGAATCTGAAATAAAATTCCCTCTTAAGAAACTCCAACCTCTTGGCCGAAAAATAATTCTTGATATTAATGGAGCAAAGTGCAAAATGGACTTTTACCCCAATAAACAATCAATAAACAGAAGCTTTGATGAATTATAAAAAATGAAGAAATTTTTAATTAGTGTATATACGTATATTTCCTTTGCCTTTCTTTCACTTTACTCTGCTTCTTGGGGAATACAAAATTTTTTCCTTCACAGACCAAATAAATTTTGGCGGGAGCCCGGAAATAATTTTTATCTTTCAAAAGAATTTTTTATAATTGCTTTGCTTATTGTTTTTTCACTCCTTGCTTTATCAAATCTAATTTATTATTTTATCAACAAAAAACTTTTAAAAAATTTGTTTTTTGCTTTGCTATTTTATGGATTCTTATGTAACATAATATGGGTTTTAATTTATGCCGAATCTAAAAACGACATTTTAAATGAACTTACGTCTTTTATTACCACAACGGTAATTTGGACGGTTGCAATGGGATCCGTATTTTTCATCAACAAAAAAGGAGAATAAAATGGGACTGTTTTGGGACCTGGTACAGCAAAGTCAGATATCAGAACAAAGTGAACGGGCAGGCTCTCTTGAAAACCGAGTTGAACAACTTGAAAATGAACTGCATGAAACAAGAGAACTTCTGCATAAACTGGTTACTATTCTGGAAAATGAATATGGCAAGGATATTGACGGTGATGGCCAAATCGGCTAAAATTATTATAAATAAAATTATTCGTGTTTATCAGTGCTGAAAGTCCGCCGAAGGATGATTTATCCGTGGTTAGAAAACTTTAAAATTAATTCCAAATCTGTGAGTTAAAAATGAAAACTGTTAAATTTAAAAACGAAAATGTTTGCCCCTCAAAAATCGTCTGCATCGGAAAAAATTATACCGAGCATATCAAGGAACTGAATGATGAAATTCCCGAACAGCAGGTTATTTTCATTAAACCGAATTCTTCTATTTCAAATGATATTTACTCAATTAAAAATGACGTTATCCATTATGAAGGTGAAATATCTTTCCTGATTAAATCAGGCGAAATTAACGGTGTCGGTTTCGGTTTGGACCTCACAAAAAGAGAAGTTCAGTCAAAATTAAAAGCAAAAGGTCTCCCGTGGGAACGTTCAAAAGCGTTTGATAAAGCAGCTGTTTTCAGCGAGTTCATCCCTTTCAGCGGAAATATTAATGATCTGCGACTGGAACTTTATATAAATGGTCGCTTGGCCCAGTCCGGCGGTTGTAATTTAATGATAAATAAACCTGCTCAAATATTAAATGAAATCAAAAGTTTCATCTCACTTGAAGATAATGATATAATAATGAGTGGAACGCCCAAAGGAGTTGGGCCGATTGAATCCGGTGATAGATTTCACGGGAAAATATTTGAGGGAGAAAAGCTTATCGTTGAAAGTTTATGGACGGTTAAATGAATGACGAATTATGAATGATGAACGAAGGAGGAAAAATTTCTTTGAAATTTTTCTTACATTATTTAAAATTGGAAAGCAGGCGGAGGACTAAAAATTTTAGAGTACAGTCATTTGCTGTATTGTTCTTCTGTAGCCGACCTCGCTGAGGTCGGACAAATAATCCGCAGCCAGCGACAGCGCGTGCCCCGCGTATGCCGGGGGTTATAATTTTCTATAATTTGTGATAATTCGTGTGATTTGTGTCTAAAATTTCTTTGCGGCAAATGCAATAGAAAAAATCGGTAAAATAAAATTAAGATTGTAGAGTTCGGGAATCGGCATCGTTTTTATTCCGCTCGAATTTGTATTCCCGTAGGGGTCACGCGCAATAACTTCATAGAAAAACCAATTTGTTGGTGAGGCAAGTTCCCAACTTTTTCCCCTTGTATAATTATAATCCCGTTCGTTAATCCAAATATTGCTTGAAGAATATGGCCAGTTGTAATATTGATTTGTGATACTCCAATTATTACTGTCGTATCCGGCGAAGAGCCTGAACTGCGCTACATCTGCGAGCTGAGCCTCGGAATCACCTGTCAATTTCACAATTATTTTCCCATTCATTGATGACACAGATAATTCCGGTGGAGAAAAATCCCCATTTATATTGCTTGCCTGTTTGTTCCATATAGGCAGGAAAGGATTATACAAAGGATCGCCGATAAAAACCGTCATCCATGATTCCGCGCAATAAAGCGAATTGTAACAACTTTCCGCCCATGAAAATCCCATGCTTAAAGCGCGCATAAGCCGCGGAGTGAAAGGAATTCCGATACTTAACGGTTCAGCAATTGTTCCCGCACAGGCGGTAATTCCGCGAGTTAATGCCGGCCCGCAGAACTGATAATTTTTAACCCTTCGGAAATCAAACGCGCCCCATGACTGATTGTAAACACCAATAGCGCCGGGCAGCCATTGATAGCAATCGCGATAATTATAAGCTGACCAATTATGCCCATCGATAGTATAATATTCAGTATAGAAAACAGCATCGGTAATTGGAAACTGAATATCAATCGTATTTTCCATTGTATCGCCAACTTTACATCCGTTTGTGGTGTCAACCCAATAATACGCCTGTCCCGCGCCGTTAGTTCCCTGTAAAGTGATGTCAACTCCTGAGCGAAGATTATGCAGAACTCCACCATTTTCAAGTGGGGGGATAATCCACGAAGCCACATCTTCATACGTTGCAAAAGAGAATTGCAGAGTATTTGACGCCATAGCGGAAATTTTCACCTGAACGGTCGATTTATTTCCATTCTCCCCAATTTCCTGTGGTCGGCTGTCATAAATTACATCCCACGGTGGCAAAGAATTAGCAATATTTGTATTAAAAACAGAAGATGGCTCTCCCGACATATTTTCGCTCGGCAAGTCAATTCCGAGGAACCAGTTTTTCACATCGCATCCAAGATTGCGCGTAAAATAATTTATCCAATCAGGGTCGTCACCGCAATAAAGCCGCGCGTAATATTTGTGATTTGGATTTCCAGCCCAGTTATTCAAATAATGTTCGGCGTAAATAGCTTTATCAACAAGCCCTTTCGCAAGGTCAGCGTTTGGAGCGTCAATACGCGTTACGAGAAAAAAACCATTAGATTCATAGTTAAAATTTCCATCTTCCTTGCGGAGTTTACTAAAATGCTTTGCTGTGGCAGGATTATTCGCTTTGCCATAATAAAGAGGGATTGTGATTTCAGTTGATGAATTTGACGGCGCACCTATTTCAACCTGATCATCTCCCCAAAAAGCGCCATATCCGTAGGGGCACGAGGCTGCTCTCCCCGGTTTCGGCAGATTATTTGTCCAGACAATTCCACCGTAAAATCTGCGGTAAACATTGCAGAGCATTAAATCTAAACTTCTTAATCGAGCGGAAAATTCGGCGCCAAGACCGGAGCGGTATTGATAAAAAGGATATTCGGCAGGGTAAGCAAAATGAGTATCAACATAATACGGCATACCGTAAACCGGGCAAATAAAGAGGATATCGTTTTTAAATAAATTCCCTGTGAGTGAATTAGTTGAATTAAGTTTTAACACGGCGGAAATTACAATATTACTGTAAAAAATATCATAGCTAACCGTAACATTTGTGCTGAAAAGTTTGCGTTCCTCGCCCATTCGATCAGGTCCGTATTTCGGTCCGTATTGTCCCATGAAATTTGTAATGGAAACGGCAAGCAGATTATTTGTTGGTATTTCGCGGCGTGCAGCGTAATATTCAGCAACTTCTTGCGAATCGCCGATTCCGTTCCCGTTTTCGTCGGGCCATGCGGAATTGTAGATTACAAGAACATTTGTTGGTCCCGAATGGGAGTGATTTCCCGGTGATTGGTATGGTCCGACAGCCGGATGCGCCTGAACATCGATTACCGGTATGAAAAAGAAGGACAACAAAAGAAATTTTAACAAATTTAAGATTTTCATAGCGTTAAAATATCATGATAATTTTATTTTAATTGCTAATATGATCCTATGGTAAAACTATCAGCATACCCGCTTTCAGAAAATAAATTCGTTCCTGGAAATGGAACGAATTTCCTCAGCTGTGCCTGAAATTGATCAAAACCGGCACAGCTATTGGACATAAATATTTTTGAAGTCGAATTTTAATCCTTTTTTTCCGGTAATTTCAATCCGCAACCATTTGTTTATCACTTTTAATTTTCCTCTATTTTCTCTGAAATGAGGCTCTAAGCGAATATTTGTTTTAACGTCCTGCCAGACAGCGCTTGCCTTAAATGGAAACGTTGCTACGGGCCACGATTCCATTTTTGTATCACTGGAACCGGATTTTAACGCGTTTTCATAATGTTCGAAAGCAAGAATGCATTTTTTTAAATTCTTTGCACGACAATTAATTGTAAAACTGTATAACTGACCACTGTTAAAAGGAATATTTCCACCACCGCGCACGCTAAGCAGCCATTGCCTCGTGCCAACATAACCATCTGCAAAATCATATCGCGCGAAGGTAGTTATTTCGCCTGTTTCATTTGTCTCGCTCATACGATAAATATATGCTCCGCTATTTGGATGTGTTGCAGTTTGTATTACCCATGAAGAGTTTATTTGCCATCCTTTAGGTTTAAGATAAGTTTTTAAAACGTCTTTAGAAAGGATAGGCTTTGCTTCCCCAAAAACAGCTTGCTTTTTTGTGCCGTTATTTTTTGCTATAAAAACTCGGCCATCAGACGCGCCTAATAAAATATCAAGGTCTCCATCTCCATCCCAATCGGTCAATTCCGGTCGTACGAGTCTACCGACAGGATTTTGTTTATCACCAAACAGAATTTTTCCTTTATCCTGCAAAAGATATTTTTCTTTTTTATCAGTAGTTTTGTGCGGCTCGTTAAGGTAAAGATAAACATAACCAAGCCGGTCCCCGGCAATTAAATCTAAATCCCCATCTCCATCAAGATCACCCACAGCCGGAACAAGTTGTTCTCTGCCAAAGCCGTAAGCGAGCCAGTAACGGTGTTTTTTTGAGAAATCCGGAGCCGAAGATGAACCGACATTTTTGTACAGATAAATAGAATTTGCCGAATAAGATCCTTCGCCGATAATCAAATCCTGTTTTCCGTCTCTATCCCAATCAATAACATAAGGCGCGGAATAATTGCCAATATCAAGCGGCTTTGACCCGTCCATCACAAACGGAAAAGGAAATTGCGTGGTAAGAAATTTACTGTCAGGATTGTTAAATCGCGGTTCGTTATCTTTATCAATAAATACATTGTTCCCTTTGTTGCGACATATAATTATCGTGCCTAAATTGTTGCCGCATATTAAATCAAGCTTACCATCACCATTCCAATCGTTAAGCGCAACCGTTGTTTCATCACCAAAATAAGTATGGTGGAATTTCCCGGGATAAACTTTTCTGTTGTTTTTCGCGGAACCAAGTTTATATGTCCATATAAATCCTTTGGCATCCGACACAATAAGTTCATCTTTGCCATCACCATCAATATCACCAACTCTGGGACATGCACCGAAATTAATAGTTCGTTCCAAGCTGCCGTCAACAAGAATTTGTTGTGGTTGTTTAAAAACCTGAACTCCATTTTTTGTATTAATACCATCCCATAAATTATCAACTTTATCAACTTTTGAAAAATCGGGATTAAATAATTTCGCGTACGAACTGCTTGCTGCGATAATTACGCAAAATGTTATAACAAGATTTTTAATATTTTTCATTTTGTTAGTCCTTTTAAATATGTTGATTAATCTTACTCATAATAACAAAAATACATAAATTATGCAAAGGTATTAATTTTTTAATGACAATGGACATTCAAGATAATTGTCTTCCATTAATTTTCTGTCACTCATTAATTCCCGCGTTTTTCCATCTTTAACTATTTCGCCTTTATTCATAAGGACTGTTCTATCACATAATTCAAGCATAGCTTCCAAATCATGACTGACAATAATTATTGTTTTATTAAATTTTTTTAATAAATGAATTAATTCCCGACGGTGTTTAGGGTCTAAATTACTCGTAGGTTCGTCTAAAACAAGAATTTCAGGGTTCATTGATAAAACAGTTGCAATCGATATACGCTTCTTTTCACCTTCACTTAAATGATGAGATGACCGGTTTTCAAATCCGCTCATCTCCACCATTTCAAGCGCGTCGGTTGTTCGTTTTATAACCTCATCGGGCGACAACTTCATATTAAGCGGACCGAAAGAAACATCTTCAAACACTGTGGGAGAAAATAACTGATCTTCCGGATTTTGGAAAACGAGTCCCACTTTGCTTCTGATTTTCCTGATATTTTTGTCGGTCATTTCCATATCAATAACTTTAATATTCCCATTGTTACTTCTGATTATTCCATTGATATGCAGGATAAGCGTTGTTTTTCCCGCACCGTTTGCGCCTACAATTCCAACGGACTCTCCTTCGAAAATATCAAGATTAATATTTTCAAGTGCTATTTTTTCATCGGGATATGAATAACACAAATCATTAATTTCAATTACTTTTTTCAAAATAAGCTCCAAATTTTTATTGTCAAAATCATTCCTGTAAAAATTATATAAAAAATCATGTCGGATTTCACATATTTTAACTCGTTCATCGTTATTATATTCCCGTCAAACCCTCGCGCGGACATGCTTTGATACACCCTTTCCCCTCGTTCATACGCCCTTATAAAAAGCAGTCCGATAATGTTGCAGACAATTTTTATCTGCCGTAAATATTCGCCTCCAAAATATCGCGAATCGCGCGCGCGTTCCATTCGATGCGCTTCATCAACAAGAATAAAAACATATCGATACATAAACGCGAGCATCATTATCATAATTTTAGGAAATTTTAACAGTTCAAATCCCTTAAGCAGTTTGTGAAATTTTGTGGTTGAGGAAAGCATGATTGTAGCCAGAACCGCAAGAAAAGATTTTATCATCACATTCCAAAATATTGTCCATCCTTCCGGGCCTTTATTCGCAAAAGGAAGGAAAATTGCCACAAGCAGAACAAAAGGAATGATAACCAACACACGCTTAAACACATAACTTAAAGGAACTTTACTTAGAAACACTACAATAGATATAACAGCGGCATACGCCGCAAAACTTAAATAGTCATGCGGCGCAGTCGTTATTACAAAAATTATGAACAACAGAAAAGTTATGATCTTCGCTCTCGGATCGAGCTTGTGAATCACACTTCCCAATTTGCTGTATTTATCTAAAAAATCGTGTTTCATTGTTCTTAACGTTCGTAGTTCGTAGTTCGTAGTTCCTTATGACCTTCGTGCTTTGTACTTTGTGCTTGACCGTGCGAAATACGCACGTTATTTCATTGGTGCTTTGGTTTTTGTTTAGGTTAATTAGGTTAATTAGAAATTAGGTCAATTTTTTCTTTGATCTTTCGACCTTCCGACCTTTAGATTTTACACAAAATCCAATTCCATAAGCCAACGCAAAAACTAAAATCACTCCTGTTGCTCCGGCTATTGAACCGGCTATTGTTTCATGTTTTATTCCCGGCATCGAATAATCCGGTACCGGAGCGTTGAACAGTTCTTTTCCTTCACCTTTTTGTAAAAAACCTTTGTCTTCAGCCACTTTCTCCAATCCATCAGGATGTTTTGAAGCGAAAGGAGAAATAAAAACAGCAATTATAATTGCTGCTAAAAATCCCGCTATAATTATTTTTTTCATAACTTACAAAATCATTTAAGACAAAATTATTTTTTTATTGTTGTTAATTTTATTTCATTGTTATTAAAATTTATCCACTGGGCGTATTTCAAATTTGTATATTTTAGCATTTCCGAAATTTGGCAAGCATAATTTTTATAATATTTTGATATTCCCGAAAAAATTAATACTGTACATTCATTTATTAAAATAAATTTTTGTTGCCCAATTATTTTATCTCTATCTATAACATTTATATTTTTTATAACTTTATCTTTCCCGCCAAGAAAATGTATTATTGCTTCTTTATATAAATTATAATCGAGAAACGCTCCCCAATCATTCAACAAATTCTTAAGAATTTGCTTTAGTGGTTTGCTACTTTGTAGAGAGTCATCCCAATATCTGTCATCAAAACAATAATTTTTTCTGATATTTAAGGAAAGTCTGTTCGAGCAAAAACGACTTTCAACAGAAGATGTTTTGAAATTAACAAGTTTTCCGTGATTTAAATTAATTAATAACAAATAATTTATTAACTGCTGTTCGTCTTTTTTGCTTAACGAATCAACTGTTTTCAATTCATAAATAGCACTATTTTCTATAAGTAAATCTAAAAAGTAATATTTGTAAAAGTCTTTAAATGTTACTTTTATAGGGACTTCACAAAGAACATTAATTCCATATTTTTTACATAATTTTTGTACTTTCTCCTTATATATATTTTCATTCCAAAATCGTCCCATTGTATTATGAATATCAAAAACAAATTTCATTATAATTTTATCTATCGAATGAAAATCATTTTGATTAATATTAATAATTTTGTCCCAAATGATTTTGTTAGCTTTCCAACAAATCCGGTCGCGTTTTCTTTATAAAACTCAGTACCGCAACCGTTATCAGCCCCTCGCCAATGCCGATCAACGCGTGAACTCCTGTCATCGCGATTAAAGAAGTTTTCAACGGAACTGTCCCTGAAATGCTTAATTCCAATGAACATGCGGCAGCAGCGATTACTATTGACAACCAAGCCGCGGCAAACGCGCTCACGAAAAACCCTTTATCATTCTTCAGAAATTTTCTTAACACAGAAAAGATAAAATAGCCGCCGAAAGCGCCAATAATTCCCATATTAAAAATATTAGCTCCGAGAGCGGTTACTCCACCATCCTGAAAAATTAAGCATTGGATAATTAAAACCGTTGCCATAACTAACAATGCCGTGTATGGTCCTAATAAAATAGCAGCAAGAACTCCTCCCATGAAATGTCCGGATGTTCCTCCGGCAACGGGGAAATTAATCATCTGCGCGGCAAAAATAAATGCCGCTGTGATTCCCATTACAGGCACCTGCTTTTCTCCAAGTGTTTTCCCTGTTTGTTTTAATGATACGGCAATCGCCGTTCCTGAAACCGCTGTTAAAGCGACCCATGTTTTTGTATCTAAAAATCCGTCGGGTATATGCATGGTTATTTAATGATTTTACGATTTTATGATTTTATGATTTTTAATTATTATTTTATTAGTTACGAGTTACGAGTACATTAATAAATATGTGTCAAAAATAATGTGCATATTATCGCACTGTCAATTAGGTCAATTAGGTCAATTAGGTTAATTAGGTTAATTAGGTCAATTAGATCAATTAGGTCAATTAGGTTAATTAGGTCAATTAGATCAATTAGGTTAATTAGGTCAATTAGATCAATTAGGTTAATTAATTTATATCTCTTTCCCTGTGCTTGCCATATTTAATGTGGCGTACTTAATGCCTTTCGTCGCTTTTAATCTGTTGGCAAGTTTCTCTATTTTCTCAGTCTTGCCTTTTACAATAACTACTTCTAAACAATTATCATGGTCAAGATGAACATGCTGCGATGACACAATTATACCATGAAAATCATGTTGAATATCCATAACTTTACTCGACAACTCACGTTTATGGTGGTCATAAACGAGTGTAATTGTTCCAACAACCACTTTCCCTTTTGACCATTCTTTTTTAACGAGATGTTCTCTAATCAAATCGGCAATCGCTTTAGACCGGGTTGGATAATTT
>QMOL01000081.1 GCA_003648225.1 Chlamydiota bacterium | reverse complement strand
CTCCAAAAGCTTGTGAGGAATGTCCGTCTCCGATTCGGGCGTCGTTATCCCCACGAGCTTGCCCTTCTTTGCCGTGACCCTCGTCAAAACGTATCTGAAAAAGATGTCGTGATTAGTATAAGACGCTATCTCGTCCGCCACGACATAATTCAAATGAAACCCCTTTATGCTCTCCGTATAAGGTCGGCAAAACAGCCTCGACCCGTTCGCCGTTTCTATCTTGGTCTTAGTCCACGTGACCTTGAGCCTCTCCTCCGGCTCCAGCGACCTCAGCAGCTCGTTGTTCAATATCATATCCCTGTTTCTCTCAAGCAGCTTCGTCGCATGCTCCATGATCTTCGATATAACCAGAACCTCGGCTCCCGGTTTATAATACAGTATCCACAGCGGAATCCCGACTCCGAATATGCACGTCTTTCCGAAGCCGGTCGGCGCAACTATGCAAACCCTGTCGTGCTTGCGCCACAAATCTATCCACTCCCTGTGGCAAGGCTTGATGTACCATCCAAACACTCTCTCTATCCAGAAGGCCGGATCCTTCTTTCCGCGCAGATAAAACGCGTTAATGCTGTCTCCCTTCAATATTTGCTCCATCGTCCTCATAATCTGCCACCAACCCAAGTTTCTCTTTCAAATAATCGAGAACCATCTCTTTGTCGATCTTGATAACGGCATAATCGTCGTGAAATCCCTTTCCCAAATAAATCAACCCAATCCTGGATTTATAGACCTTTCTCTCGACCCATTTGTCGCCGACCTTGACCTTCAATCTCTTTCCTATGAAATATCTCGGTATGTTCACGACTCTGGCGAACATTCTTTTCACTCTTCCCTTGCTCGTCCAAACAACCTCTCTTTCAGTAACTTTTCTTTTTATATACATGATACAAAAATATGTTTTAAAAATATAAAAATATTGCGATGACAGATCAACATGCCTGACTCGCTCTCTCCATAGATACCGCGAAGGCAATTTATTGTAAAGGTTGCGGTGAGGGAGAACGCTTCAGCACGGACATGGCTTTTTTTGCCAGCCATCGTTGCAATAATCATTGCCAGCGCAAGCAGCAAACGTTTTGCAGAGGCACTCGCAGAAAAAAAGTGCAATAATTTGGGATAAATGCGGCGCTTGGCGGTAAATAGCAAACGTTTTACAAATAGCGAACGCAATATTTGAAAATAACGAATGCAATATTTATTTTATAGGCTGTTTGACCGTTTGGGGGGAAAATAGTAGATTGAAATATATATTTTATGGGATACAAATTGCGAATGCGAAAAATACCAGAAAATAGTGAGGGATGACACTATACCCATTTGCCAAAAAATTTCTCGTGAATCCTAAAATCCATTATCAATAATGCTTATATTATTTATCAATATAGAAAACAAAAAAACGATTATATTATAAATACATAAAAAGAATCATTAGAAATCTTTTTATATACAGAATGTATAATAATATTGTGATAAATATGGCAACATATCAGGAGTTAATTGGAGAAATAAGAGAAATAGCAAAAAACAAGCATGGATTCAGCAAACAATACAGACAATTGATCATGGCAAAAAGAATAATAGAGATAACAGAAAAATATAAAGAGATAATTGATGTAAGAAATGTATTAATACAAGAATTACAACAAAATAAATATTATCAATTGCTAAAAGAAAGAAGAGAATGTCAAAGAATCGCAAAAAGAACAACAACATCAGACAGAGTATACACATTAGCATTACAGAGAATCAAGCAAATAAACAAAATAATAAAAGAGATGAAGCAAAATGTAGAAATACAAACAATATATAGATATAACACAAGAATCAACAGAATTAACAGAATCAACAGAGAAATAAAAAAATTGATGGATGAATTGAATAGTAATTATTTGTTTGGCATAAGAAATGTGATAATGAAAAAAAGAAAGAGAACAGAACACATAGAAGCAAAAGAATACAACATGAGCGTAACAGAATACAGAGAATTTGAGAAAATGAGAAAAATAAAGATTGAATGGATGAAAGAGAAAATAGCAAAATTACAGAAACAAAAGATATTTTATATCTACAAATTCATTTATGCCAAACATCAGAAAGAAAAGCAAAAGAAAGCAACAACAATAGCAACAAAAAAGCAAAACATTAACATAGCAAAAATTGAGCAATTAGCAAAAATGTATATTTGATTTTTTTTATTTTTCTTTTTATATTCTTTGTTTTTTATTTTGTTATTTCTATTTTGTGATTTTATTTTTATGCCACAATTTCTATTTTTATGTGTTTATATAATATAAGCATAACAAAAATCCAAAATCTTAATCTATATGCTCCAAAATATAGAATGAAATCGCCATTTATCAATCAATTAATTCTAATCACTATGTTATAACAAATATATTGATGAATACAATTGATGTAGGGTATTCTTACATATATATAGAGAAACAAATAAAAAGTGGTGCAATATGGACATAAACAAATTAATTCAGGAAGCGAAACAAAATAGCACAAAAAGAACCAGTAAAGACAAATATTTGTGTCTTTACTGGAATAGAGAAAAAGAACCGCAAAATTACGCAACAGTTAAGGAATTTATGAAAAAGCACGACTTAACACCCGCAGAATTGAAATTATTTCTCGTACAGATAATCAAGAGCAAAAACAATTAAATACGTTCTTTTTCTCTTTTTTTTAATTTATTTGTTTTTATTTATATTTTTAAATGCATTTAAGGGGGATTTAAATGGAAAATGAAAAAAGAAAAATGGAGAGATTTGAAGCACAACTAAAAGTTAATACAATACAACAGTTGTGGATGCTCGAGAGTTTGGCGGATACAACAAAAAAAGAAAAAATACGGAAATTAATATATGCATTGCAGGAGCTTGGGTAAAGGGTATGGATCTGTCCGCGGGGTAAGCGCCTATGAATTGTGGGACGGGCGCGTGATCCATACCTGCCCACTATTAAATTGCTATTTCTTCATTCAAATTTGTTTGTTTTTTATTTATATTTTTGAATTTCTATTTTTTAAAGCGTATTTTAAAGGGTTTTGAAGCCGAATATTGTATTTTTAAAGGCGGTTTAAATGCTCAAGAAATTAAGATGCTTCAACTGCGGCGTAGAAATAAAGCCCAAAACGTATATTTATAAGTCGAATTTAGGTTATTATTGCTATTTGTGCGGCAAGGCAATAGAGTGGCATCCCGATATCAAGAAGATTAAATTATGATACAAAGTGGTATTATGAAGGATAAGTATCGAAACGGCATAACATTTTTAACCGACTTTTTGGAGTAGTTTGATTCATTTTTAAGTGCAAGCGCCTTATATTTAAATTGAGGTGAGTGGATGAAAAAATTTATCTGTGCTTTGTGCGACAGATTCGTAGAAGCTGATAGCAAATGCGATAAGAAAGTAACTGATTTCGTCAGTGACTTCGGTCCCGACATCGACGAGTATGACGACAGCGATAACGTTTGCGTGATTTCGAGATGCAAGCACTGTGAAGTAAATCCCAGTGATTTCGTCTCAAGCGAACCAGCAAAGCCCAGTGACGATGAAGTAATCAAGAAAGCGAAGAGAACAGTATTAGAAACTGTATTGCCGTGCGTCCCCGGCTGTGACATCTGCAGCCAGGGACCCGCGAACGCGTGGGGGGTAGGAGGAGCACCATTGCCCCACGCTCGAGAGCGATTCGTTCGAGTCGCTTTCGTAGAAATAGAAGAGAAAGGAAAGCGGAAATTAGCAATAAAACTAAACCAACCCCCTAATTGCGAGGGAAGGCATAAGGAGTTACTTTTATTTCCATTAGACGAGGGGCTTGACAGTGACGAGCAAGAGGAAAGAGATATCAGGATTATCAGAGAATTGAGGTGAGAGGAGATGACTAAAAAATTAATATGCTCCATCTGCGGTAAAACAGTAACGGAAAAGGAACTTAAAGAATACTATAACGATAAAACAGTAAACGCTATGATGAATGGAGAATTGGAAGTAGTATGCCCCTCTTGTAGCGAGGAAGGGAATGATATAGAAGTTAGCGAGTGGGACGGATTAGGCGGAGACGCATTCAGCGATGGAATGATTTTTAGAGGCGGACCATAGAGTAGTTTAAGGGTCGAACCTTTGCTACTCTCTTGCAAAACGAATTTAATGTATTTGAACTTTAAACGGGAGCTCCTGTCAGCGATGCCTTCGTTTTGCGCCAAAATCTTGCCAGGCGCGTGTCTGGCCTGACAATTTCTTTTTCAGAATTTAATCGGAGTGCTACGTCAATTGTCGTGATTTGCCATGCTTTTAAACGACTTTGAAACAAAATACGCCGAACAATATCGGCAATTGACGAACTTGTTTTAATGCTTATTTTTTTAAGAATTTAATTGGAGTAAAGTGATGAATAATGGCAAATTTCTCGGAATTCAGGCGTCACATTGGGCGTGCGATAACAACGCTTGAAAAAATAATTGAAAAACAAAAGATGTTTGGGCTACCCGACGCCATAATAAACGACAGTTCCGACACTTTGAGGAAGTTGAAGGAAATATACGAAAGTTACGCGCCTTTGAGCGAGGAAGAAAGGAAAAAGCTTAAGGAATTGGAACGGAAATATGAGGAAAGGCAAAATGAGTTTGACAAAAAGGTTTATTGGTGATGAAAAATGAAGAATTCGGGATTTAAGCGTCAATTAAAGATAATAGATAAAAAAATAAACGGATTAGAGGAGAAACGAATAAAGTTATTGGATGAATACAGGGAGAAATATGAAAATAAAGTAAATGAAACGGTAGGCAGAGAAATAGAAAAGTTATTGAGGCAAAGACAAAATATATTGCGAGAGTATAAAAATAAGGCAAAAGAAATGGCTGACAAAATACGCAAAAAAGTGGATCTCAGCGACACTGATTTCGAGGATTTAACGCAGGATATACTTAATTGCTACTTCAGTGGAAAGAATCCTGTTAAACATTTGAAAGCGGCAGCCAAAAAAACGATAAAATATAGGACAAAAGAAATTGAAAAACTGAAAAAGTTTTTGAATGTCCTTGATAAAATTGGTGGTGAAAAATGAACGTAATAAAAAGATTAAAGCGGATTTTTGGGGTTCGTGAGGGTTATATGGACATGAACGAACTCATGACCAGAATGGCGATTAAAAGGCTTTTTGCCGACGATAAGTAAAGAGGCATGATATAATGAAAAAGCATACAATAACCGTGTTTGAAACAACGTTTCTCGACAGACTTAAAATCATGCTTATGCTGTGGTTGTTTCGATACAAACTTGAAAGGCACGGACTTGACAGTCATATAATTCGTTTAATAAAACGCTGATTTCAAGGCGAAAAATTAATTAGACACCTGTCACAAAAAATTAAAGATGTGTATAAGAATGTTAGAATCCGAATTTATAAAGTGGCTGCCAAACCCAAAAATTAAGGGTAATAGGTTGGATATCGGCAAATACGCATTTGACTTGCCGGTAGATGTAACCGTGTTGGACGAGCATGATAACATGGTATTGAAAGGCAAACTAATGCTTGATGTATACGAGGACTGCGAGGATTACGTAGACCACTATCATCTGGGCTTCATAGTTAAGATGACCGAAACTAATGGCAAATTCAATCCTTACCGAATAACTCTGCCTGATTTACTTTATGCAATTCATATTAATAAATGGAAACTGATTCTGGATTAGGTGGTTTGAAATGGAGCGTTTTTGCAGAAAGTGCGGCAAGATTGTAACAGAAATAGAGGAAAGGGAGTATGGAATGTGCGAGAGCTGTTACAAAATGCGTTTCTCGTAGAATATTTTAAAGTGGTTTTGATGAAATACGAAGATATGCATCCTCTCTCGAACAAGTATATAAAGAAACTGAGAGAGGAGTTGCGCCGCGTCAAGTCGGTTTGAGGTGCGGGGGAATGAATGTGAGCTTGAGGGAAGCGAATGAGTTGACCCGGCATCCGGCGTTTTTCGGTAAAATTAAAGGAGACTTGATATTGTATAGTTATCATTTTGCGGACCCGACAGTATATAATAATAACGATACTGCCAGGGAATTGAGGGGCATAGTGTTTGACAGAAATACCGGAGAAATAGTGGCGAGACCGTTTCCCAAGTTTTTCAACCTTGGGGAGCAGAATTGCTCGGTGAAGGAAACCGACGTGGTTACAAGCAACGAGAAAATTGACGGCTCGTTGATATTTGCGTTTATTCATAATGATAATATAATGCTTGCGTCAAAAGGGTCTTTTGATTCGGACGTGGTTGTTAAAGCGAGGCAAATAATAAATGATAATTATATTCAATTAATCAGGGATTTGTATAAAAAAGGCTATACTGCAATATTTGAACTGGTTGACGCCGGCAACCCGATAGTGATCCAGTATCCTTATACGGAATTGATTTTGATAGGGGCGAGAAAAAACAGTGACGGAAGCATGGTAACGCCGGAAGAAATAGCGGAGTTGGGAAAGAAATACAAGGTTAAGTACAGCGGTATCAAGTATCGGGGCACGGCGGGAAGCGTTAAAGCCAAATTAAGCGGTTTGGAAGGGATTGAAGGGGTGGTTGGATACAAAAATTCGCACGAAATATGCAAAATTAAAACGCGGTGGTATTTAAAGTTGCATAAGTTCAACCCGTATGGGTTGACTGACAAAAACATTAAAGAGGCATTTTTCAACCAGGAACTGGATGATATTTATCCTAATTTATCACCAACGGCAAGGGCAAGAGTTGATAAAATAGTCGGTCAAATAACAAAAAGAATTAAAAATAAGTCAAACAAGGTGAGGGAGTTCCTGGAAAGACATAGTGATATTACCGACAGAAAGGAATTCGCGTTGCTATTAAAGAAAGAGATAGAAAATAAAAGGGAGCATTGGATATACTTTCAGGTCAGGTTCAACAATAAACCAATTGAAAAAACAGTGTTTGATTATTTGAAAAAAGCGCTTCTTCATACATCTTAATAATAATAGTTGATTGAGTATGGCCGAAAAGCGATACCCTGAGTTTATACCGTGTATGTGCGAAAGGGAAATAGAAAAGGATATAGTTTTTAGGGAGATAAAGAGTTGGCATCGTCTTAGTTATGCTGGCGAGGGATTGAAGTTCGGGCCGGGCGGAGACAGGAGCGGTTGCATATGCGATGACGGAAAATGCTTTCCGCCTCTTACCGTTTGTCACAGAGTATACTACCATAAGAAGAACCCAAAGTTCATGATATCCGCGTTTTTATCGTATCCGAACGGAATGGCCGACATTAACGAATATTTTTGGGAAACTCGCGGGACAAAAAAAAGCGACGTTGAGAGGTTTTTTGGAAAAAACGCCGAAAGGAAGATGGAAAAAAAGATAATTCGCGTTCTGAAAAAAGAGTTCGAAAAGCGAATTAGGTAATTTTGTCCTTTTTAACGGGAATTATATTCTTTTAAATATATTTTTGAGGCGATTCGTATGAAGGTTAAACTTAGATTGTTTAATGGAGCGCCTTTAATCGAAATCCATTATGAAGGTCAGGAGTGGGAGAAGATTGAAAGCAAGCTCAAGGATCTGGGACTCAAAAAAGCGGAAACGGTTCAGGGCCTTGGAATGAACTTGGAGTTCGAGTATTATAGAACGACCAACGAGGCTCTCAAGAAGTATTTGCAAGACGAACTGCAATACAATCAGTGCTACGATGACATCAATAAGCCCCTGTTTACCGGGTCTTATTTTAACGCGGCGGTGTTCAGAATCATACCCGAGAACGGGAAGGTTTCAATCAGGCTCGAAAAGTATATCTCGGTCAACGACTTGAAGTTCATAGTGAATGGCATAAAGGCGGTGTATCGGGCGTTCTTTTCGCTGATCACCGAGGCGGATGTTCACATCAGAGTGAAGGAAAAGGAGGTTGAAATAAAATAAAGGTGCTTTTCCATGATTTCCAAGCATATCGCTTCCCTTGGCGTTGAGGCCGAGGGGGGAATAAACGAGGAAGGTTTGGACGAAGTGATCGAGGGTCTCGAGAAAAAGAATCTGAGGTATTATTTTCAGATCCACTATGACGGGAGCGTTTCCGTTCCCGACAAGGATTACACGGACAGGGAGTTCAATTTTTATAACTCTAATTTGAAGAATATCAGATTTTTTTTGAAACTGTTATTTAATGCCGGGTTTGAAGCCAATTCTACTTGCGGATTTCACATCCACGCGAGGATAACCGATAACTTGCCCAAACTGTTCTCGTATGAATACTTTTATAACAAGTTTCTCGAGTTGTATAAGTCTCGTTACAAGTTCAACGAGAAATACTTGAGAAGGCTGCGTAACTCGTATTGCCGGGCCGAATACGACGAGTATAAGATTTGTAAGCAGTTGGAATCGCGGGACAAGTGCCATGAAAGATACACCGCTGTCAATTTGAATGCGCTTAATGTTCACGGCACGCTGGAGTTCAGAATATTTCCTTACCAAGAAAGCGTGCTTGAGGCGATGTCAACCATCAAATTCGTTATCAACGCGGTTGAAAAGTTGGCGTCGCCGGTCAGTTGCAGTTTGAAAAACGTTTCTTTCAATCTTGATATTCCTCGTTTGAGTTATCCGAAAAGGCATATCATCGAGGTGTTAAAATGTGCAGATTAGGGTTTGTTTCAACGGAATCGGAGCAGGACTTGACCAAGCTTGTCACGCTGGCGACCATGTATTATTCCCATTACAACGACAACGGGACCGGATACGCGTATGAAGGAAAAGAGGGCGCCGTGGTCATAAAGTCCGGTCTCGAGGCAAAGGACTTCTGGCTAACCAACAACTCTCTCATTGTCTCGAAAAGTTGCATATTCCATGTAAGGAAAGCGACGAACGGATGCGTGAGCGATGCCAACGCCCATCCGCACACGTGCGGCCGGGTCGCGGTCGTTCACAACGGCGTTATCAGCGGTTACGGAAACATTAAAACAGAGCTCGAGGGCAAGGGACACAAGTTTACGTCTGAAACGGACAGCGAAGTGTTTGCCCACGCTTACGGCGAGTATGGGCTTCAGTTTATCGAAAAGATGGCGAAGAGCGGGGTGACCGGGACGGCGACCGTTCTCGTGCTTGACGGGGACAAAATAATCCTCTACACCAACAGCAACACGATACATGTGTATAAGCTCGGGTCCGGGTTGGTCGGCTTCTCGGATTCGTCCTTTTTCAGCAACGACGACGAAGTCCCGATAAGGGACGATGTGATTTATGTGATTTCGAGGGGGCGAATAGTCAAGACGATGGCCGTAAGGACGGGAATCGGAAGCGGATTCGATCGCAACGGCTGGTATGATGAGGGCTTGTGCAGAAGGCAGAGTTCGACCTGGATCGAAAAGGCTATCAGCAACGCGTTCGCGGTTCCGTATGCGAACGTGCTCGTCACCAGCAATCACAAGTACATTAAAATAGAAATCGACAGCAGTGCGGAGGATCTGCGGAGGGTGATATCCAAGCTCGGCGGCGCTTTGACGTCCCAGGGTCTGGTGATATACGGCAAGAAGAAGGCCATCAAGAAGAGGGCGTTCAAGGCGGGGTTGACCGAGGTTGGCAAAGCCATAGCGGCGTCCATGCGGGAACACAAGCGTTATGCGTATAGCACCGATTATTGCGACTACGCGTGGATAGTATGATAGTGGCAAGTTGCCCGTTGCTCGAGGACACGAGGGCAAGGATCGAGATGTTGAACCGAAACTTGCCCGATGTCGTGCTTAATTTGGGAGACTCCAAATTGAATGAATCGAGTTTCGGGTCCATGGTCATTTT
>QMOL01000080.1 GCA_003648225.1 Chlamydiota bacterium | reverse complement strand
GTACCTAAATTCCAATTCAATATTCCTGTATCCGTAACTAACTTAGCAGCTTTAAATGTCGCATTCGTGGCATCAATAATTATTTGTCCGGAGTTTGTTGCCGTTGCAGTTCCGCCAACATCAAACAGCCCGAGATTTGCTCGCAGTTCCGAATTCAAACCGGAAACTTTCGCATCCCCGTCAACAGTAAGTGTTCTATCCGAACGATTAACAATTGCCATCCCTGAATTTGATACATCAAGCGAAGCACATTCACCGTCAGCGTTTATAGCGACTGCTTGATCGTTAGCAACATTAACGACAACAGCGTCATTGCTTGTCGGCACACCCACCGGCGACCAGTTTGCTCCATCATTCCAGACATCCACACCGCCGGTCCATGTTTTAGTAACCGCGTAAGAATTTAAAGAGAAAATAATTGCTGTGCATATAATAATGTAATAATAATTTAATTGTTTTTTGATGAAGTTCATTTTGATTACCCTTATAAAAATTAAATGTAACTTCTATAACAGCGAACAGCTGATCTTATATTAATTATTATACCAAATAAGCAGTCAAATGTACATTAATATTTAAATATAACCCAAAAATGTTACTCTATTTACATTTTTTTCGTTTATTGTTATAATATGCAATAAGTTCAAACTGAATATTAAGCTTAAACATAGAGGATATCTCTACTAACTTAAGTGTAAATTATATTATTTTAATAAAGTATGACTGAAAATATTTTACAATCATTGGCTTTTCGAATCTTCCTCAATGGGCTCATTGTGGTATATTTAATTTGCGCATTAACACTATTCGTTTATTCAGCTAATTGCTACATAATGATCTTTCTTTTTAAAAGACGCGCAAAAAAAGAGGCCGATAAAAATCATGTTTTCTTGGAAAACTTCAAGAAAAAAGCCGATTCCATTAATTGGCCCATCGTAACTACTCAACTGCCAATATTTAATGAAAAAAATGTCGTCGAAAGATTGATCGATAATATCGTTAAATTAGATTATCCGGCAGGTAAACACGAAATCCAAGTCCTCGATGATTCTACCGACGAAACTACTCCTCTCGTTGCTGAAATCGTTAAAAAATACCGGGCCGCAGGTGTTGATATTACACATGTCAGACGAAGCGATCGATCCGGCTTTAAAGCCGGCGCCCTTCAGTATGGAATGAATATCTGTAAAGGAAGTTTAATGGCCATTTTCGATGCCGACTTCTTACCGGAATCAGATTTTTTACGCAAAACTGTTCCTTTTCTCATTGAAGGAAAAGAATACGCAGCTTCTCAAGCAAGATGGGGGCACCTTAACGCCGATTATTCCTGGCTGACTACCGCGCAGGCAATCGGACTTGATGCACATTTCGCTGTCGAACAAAGCGCCCGTGCATGGAATGATCTTTATATGAATTTTAACGGAACGGCAGGGGTTTGGAGAAAAACAGCTATCATTGACGCCGGCGGATGGCAGGCTGATACTCTTACCGAAGATATGGACTTGTCTTATCGCGCTCAACTTGCAGGTTGGAAAATGAAATTCGTTTTTGATGTTGCCGCTCCTGCGGAATTACCAACTGCGGTAACTGCTTTTAAATCGCAGCAATTCCGATGGGCTAAAGGATCTATTCAAACTGCAATAAAACTTATTCCGACAATTTTTCGTTCCCGTGACTCATTGTTAAAAAAGGTTGAAGCCTTTCTTCATCTTACTCATTATGTTGTTCATCCATTGATACTAATTCTTGCTGTTCTTGCACTGCCTGTTTTATTTTTTTCAAAATATATGCTGCCTATGGAAGCATGGTTTGGTTTACTCGGATTATTCCTTATCAGTACCATTGCGCCTTCCTCTTTATATCTTTTCGCGCAGCGCGTTATTTACGATAAAACCTGGAAAAAAGCTGTTTTCCTGCCCTGGATGATGTGCGTTGGCGTTGGTCTTGCGGTAAATAATTCCCGTGCGGTTATTGAAGCCATAATAGGGAAAAAAACCCCTTTCATCAGAACTCCAAAAACCGGCGATGCACCTGCCAAAGCCGAAAAAAAATATTTCACAAAAACAAATCCCCTCATCTGGCTCGAAATTATTTTCGGAGTTTACAGCGCGGTGGGCTTTGCAATTACAATCTCATCAGGCAGATTTTTATTAGGATATTTTATGCTGATTTACACTATCGGATTCCTGTTCATAGGCATCTCTTCACTAATCGAAAGCAAATGTTTTGCAACGGTTAGCACTTAACAATAACATCCACACATACATGAAGAATCACTTTTCAACTTCACCTGATTATGTGAAGTGGGCGTTTTTTATTGTCTTTTTATTCTTATTTTTTGCTACTCAAGTTAATGCCGATCCAATTGATGAAACATATTATAAAACTTTTTATATTATGACCCTCGGCGGGTTTAACACAAATCCAAATGACCTTACAAACAGTCTTTATAGTTATCGACAAAGAATGCTGTCACAAAACGGCGGGGCAATGCCTAAAAACCTCAAAATCGGCTTCTCGGGCGGCGCATGGTTTCTCCTGCATACGGAAAATAATTATTACAATTATATTTATGATAATACTGAACTCGGCAGACAAATGATTAATTCCCAGAAAAGTAACCTGCCGATCGGTTTTAATGTTAATGGGATGCCCTGGGGCGATACAGCCGATCAATCAGTAGATATTCTGCATAATTATCTCGAAAAATATAACGATGGCGAATTCCTCCAAAAAGATCAAAACGGAAATATCAGAAAATCTTCCCTTCCGCAAAATCCCTATACTAATGAGCAGGCAGGAACATTCTCTCCTTACCTTGAAATGCAGCTTTCGCTTTCCAGAAACGCACAAATAATCCAAAATTACGTGGGTAGAAATAATCGGATGGCCACAGGAATGTTAAACTGGTATCGGGAACATCATCCTGACCTCCTTGTCTTTGCGACCATGTCATCCGAATATGCTCAGAACGCCGCCGCAAACGATGAATATTGTGATTACAGTAATTCCGCAAAACAGGAATTCCGCGACTGGTTAAGCGGCAGCGGATTATATGCAGGACAAGGACAGTACTCCTCCCTTACGGATTTCAATAACGCGTTCGGCTTTTCTTATTCTTCGTGGGATGATGTTGAACCGCCAACCTCTATTGACTGGACTTCAGGTTCCTACTGGCAAAAGTGGAATGATTTTCGCATCATAATGGTTAACAATATGGAACAGGCACAAATCACCTGGACTGTGGAAGCCGGTTGGAGTCCCGACAGAACTTACGGTCATCAAATTCCTTTTAATCCGGCGACTACAAGTGAACACGAACGAAAATACGCAAGCCCGTGGACAACTACTTTTGTCTTAAACGGCGCAAACGGAATTACAACTTATGGATCACGCACATGGGACACAACTATTTTCAACGCGATGTACGCCAACGACAAAATTTGGGGAATTTTTGAATATAATCCTTTATCTTCTTCGGTATCTCAAAATCTTTCCGCGCTAAATTCCGTTTGGAACTCAAAAGGACATGTTGTATGCCCTTACGCATGGTACGGTCAGCCTACTTACCAAATTTTCGGCACTGCATTTGAATCCGCTCTTCAACAATTTATTTCCGACCATTCAGCTGACAGTTATACGGGACTGAAATTTTATGAAACCGCACCGGATTCGAGAAATATTATTTGGCCGATGAGCGACAGCGACAGCATAGAAAGTTCATCCGGTCTTTCTTCAATTTATTATACAAATGGTTATATGGCTGCAACAATAAATTCAGCCGATCCAACAATTTCGCTGGAATTAGATGAAAGCTCTCATTATTTGGTTTCAGATGATTATTGCGCGGGTTCATTCAGAATGTACATCGAAAACCCTCCCGCCGGTACCGGTAAAATTGAATGGCGGGACAGCGGTGGTTCTTCTTATTCAATAAATTTCACTCCCAAACAGGGATGGAATATTTACAAAATACATCTATTGGACGATCCGAACTGGCGTGAAAAAGACATCGATGAAATTAAATTTTATCCCGGCGCAAATATAGCCAATAAAATTAAAATCGATTGGATAAATTTTACGGCAAATCATTATTGGAATTTCGATTCTTCAGATGAAACTTACAACCCGCAAAATCTTTCCAATTTAACTTTTGCCGCAGGTTCAATCAGTGGAATTGATACATCGGGTGACGGTTACTTTTATTTAGCAACTGATAAAAACAACGCCGCTGACCGTGCATACATCGATGCCGAAAAACGTAAAGTTATTCGCTTTAAAATGACAAGTTCAGCAAATGCTTCCGCGCAATTTTACTGGTGGACAAGAACCGGCGGACCATTTTGGGATTCTATTCCGATTCAATCCGGAACTCATTCTTACGAATTAAATTTATCAAATAATTTTAATTGGTCAGGAAAAATAAAAATCTTCAGGATTGATCCCGTTAACGTCGCAAACGCAAATTTTTCGCTTGAGTACTTGACTGTTTCTCCTGAACTTACTACGCCACAAATCACCGCGCCGGACACGGTTGTTAATTCACCTTTGCCTGCTTTTACGTGGACAAAACCGATTGAACCTTCCGCGCCGGATATAACTTATTCATTGCAGGTTGCCACCGATTTTGAATTCTCAAATGTCGTCTATTCGCGTTCAGGATTGATCAACTGCACAAATGCTTATAACGAAAATATTATCCCGGACGGTTTGTTCTGGTGGCGCGTTCGCTCGGAATCATCAAACGGAAAAGTTTCACCGTGGACCGCTCCGCTATCAATGTTTATACGTGTATGGGATTTCTCACGCGCTGAGGATATCTCTTCAACTCACGCTATGGGAACTCCATCTGTTACAAACGGAATATGGAAAGCTGCTGTAACTAACGGTGACCCTTACGCGTTCTTTCACACCGGAAGTTCGGGAATTAACGCGGATTTGTACAAAAAATTCTATACACGGGTTAGAATGACTCCCCCTTCAGGCGGAAATGAAACTTTTCAATTTTATTATTTTCCTACTATCGGAGGCTTTTTCGCAACGACTAAATCCGTTCCCCGTGACGGCCAATGGCACATCGTTAAATTAGATTTCTCCTCCGACCCAAACTGGACAGGCTATATCAGATATTTTAGAATTGATCCGGGCCACGGAGCAAATTTAACTCTTGAAATTGACAATGCTTACTTTATGCCTGAAAATACTATTGATATTTCTATCTTAAATACAAATCTCGATCAGGGAATAATTAATGTCGCCTACAATCAACAACTTTTGTCGACAGGTACTGTCGGGATAACCTCCTGGTCACTCATCTCCGGAACCTTGCAAAGTGGTTTGGTCTTCAATATCGATGGCACAATTACAGGTACTCCAACCGAGCCGGGAACAAAGATATTAACTTTTGAAATCGAAGATGAACTCGCTCGCTCAACGACAAAACGACTTTCACTTGAAATAATACCTGAGCCGGTTTTATTTATTATTTACTATTTATCATTTATGATTTATTATTGTACCAAACGTAGTGTAAATTAAAACTTCTCGAAAACATCAAGCTTTTCTAATTAGAAAATAATTAACAAGAAAAAATAAGAAAAATATCCCCGGCTCCGGTATCGGCATTTTGGATATATCAGTTTCAACAACCACAGGCTTTGAAAAACCTTTACGTGTACTTTTCCATTTTAATGATGCAGGTTGACCATTATTATCAAATACAAATTTCACGTTCGTTTGGTCACCCGCTGATACATCTATCGCCGCCCCGTCTTCCGGTCCGGTAAATGAACCGTCCTGTTCAATTCTTTGGCCGTAAATATCGGCATTCCCCCGGCGGTAATCTTCCCACGCGACTAAAATACTGCCATCGATATCATCTGCAATAACAGGATTAATCTGATTACCCGAAAAAGCACAAACAGGGATAGGAGTTGCCCACACCGCTTCGCCATCTTGAGAAAAGCGCTGGCACCAGATATTTATATTATTTTTGCCCGCGCTGTCACTTTGCCACACAACAAAAAAACCTCCATCCATAGACGGCACAACTTTTGGATTTGTTTGATTTCCACGAAAAATATTCACAGGAAAACTGTCGGTATTCCATTTCTTTGTCCCGTCAACAAAAAACATCTGTGCAAAAATATCGTTGTCATTCCTGCTTTGCAATCGCTCGGACCAAACAAAAACAAGATTACCTACCGCTGTTACTCCGTAATCGGATTTACTGATTATATATCCCGGCTTCGCGGAAACAGTAACATTCACCAATTGTCCGTTTACACGCCAATCAGCCAATAACTCAGCAGGTCGGGAAAGTAAATGAATATCACTTACCTGTGAACCATAAGCACATAGAGAAATTATGGAACATGTTAAAGCAACTCTTAAATCTATAAATTTAATGTTTATCATACTATCTAACATTATAGCATAAACCTGAATTTTTTCCAATATCTTACCTTATTACCAAAAGCAGCCGGTTTTTAACAATTAATCTGATTTTTTCTTTTCTAGCTACTGCCGTTGGCTACGGTTGTTCGGCACAGTAATCATTCAAAAGTGTTGTAATACACAAATAACATATCTCAGCCCGCATCAACACCGCGAATAGTTTTACCAAAAGCACGTTGTAATCTGCAGCGAATTTTTTTTCGTGTTTCTGATTTTAACGTATCGCGATATTGATATAATGTATCAGCAATATGTCGTGATAACCTTAGTTCTTCTTCATCTCCGATTAAATCGGCAATTTTCAATGCCGGGAGCCCGGTCTGCTCAATTCCAAAAAATTCACCGGGACCACGAATCTTCAAATCTTCTTCTGCTATTCTAAAACCATCATTCGTTTCCGACATAATTGCCAGGCGCGAGTTCGATGTCGTTTCAATTAATTCCTGCTGCAACGGAATTTTATTTTTTCCCTGAACCAGACGGTCATCTTTATCATTATTCACAAGTACACAATATGATGTTTCTCCCCCACGGCCTATTCTTCCCCGCAGCTGATGCAATTGCGCGAGTCCAAATCGATGTGCTTCTTCAATGACCATAACAGTCGCATTAGGTACGTCGATACCCACTTCAATAACGGTTGTAGAAACAAGAATATCAGTTTTCCCTTCGCGAAATGAATTCATCACGGTTTCTTTTTCATCAGCTTTTACACGACCGTGAACAAGTCCAACGGTTAATTCCGGAAATATTTCTTCTTTCAGTTTTTTATACATCGCCACCGCAGGTTTTAACGGCAATTTATCCGACTCATCTATTAATGGATAAACTATATACGCCTGCCTGCCCGCGTTAACCTGCTTACGAATAAATTCCCACACTCGCGCCAATCTTTCCGGACGAATTACATAAGTCTTTATCGGTATCCTTCCTTTCGGCATCTCATCAATCGTTGAAATTGATAAATCCCCGTACACCGTTAAAGCAAGACTTCGCGGAATCGGCGTTGCTGTCATTACAAGAACATCTATTTGCTCTGCTTCGCCACGCAATTGATTTCTCTGCATAACTCCGAATTTATGTTGCTCATCGATTACCGCAAGGCCAAGCTTGGGCATTTCAACTCCGGTTTGTATCAATGCGTGTGTGCCTATTATTATTTCCGGTTTACCTTCGGAAATATCCGCGCGGATATCCCGCTTGGCTTTAGCTTTCGTACTTCCTGTTAATATTTTTACATCCACTTCTGTTCCGCTAAGTTGATTCCTGATAGTTTTATAATGCTGTCGCGCAAGTACCTCCGTTGGAGCCATTAAAGCAGCCTGATAACCACCATCAACCGCAATCAGCATTGCTATCAAAGCAACAATTGTTTTCCCGCTTCCCACATCGCCTTGCAGCAATCTATTCATCGGTTTATTTCTTACAAGATCATCAGAAATTTCTCTTGTTACTTTTTTTTGCGCATCGGTAAGCGTAAAATCCAAACTCTTAATAAACTTCTTTACTAATTCCCCGGGCTTTTTATGATGGATTTTATATGGCAATTGCTCCGTTCGCCGACGCTTCATAAGCAATCCCATCGCGATAACAAAAAATTCATCAATTACGATTCTTCTCCGCGCGATTGCGATATTCTGTTCGGTAAGTTTTTCCGCCGGATAATCAAATGAATGAATTATTTTATATGCTTCCCGAAGCGGCATAATTGAAAATTGTTTCAACACTTTCTCAGGTAAATATTCCTCAATAAAAGAAAGACCGCGCGATAATGCCGCGTGAATAACTTTTCTCATCGCCAGCGCGTTAATTTCTTCTGTTAAACGATAAATCGGTATTAAAGTCCCCTCATAATCTTCAGGAAAAAAATCATCGGGAAGTATCTCAACTGACGGATTGGATATTTGAAGAAAAGGCGTTACCTGCGCTTTACCGCTGAATAAAACTTTCTGCCCTTTTTTGAATTTATCTTTCATCCACCGTTGATTAAACCAAACACCGTAGATATAGCCGGAAGCATCTTTTATACTTACCTGTACAATAATCTTTCTGGAACGTGTTTTCTTTGAAGCAATAGTGTCAACTAAACCATAAACAGTAACAAACTCACCGTTCTTAACATCTCTAATATGGATTATTTCCCGCCTGTCCTCATGGCGGTATGGGAAATAATTGATCGCGTCCCAGACAGTTCTGACTCCGCATTTTAACAGCGCAGCCGCCCTCTTAGGTCCAACGCCTTTTAAGTATTGCACGGAACTGTCTAAAACTTCTTCCGCCGATAAAACGGGTTCGGTTTGAAAAACATTGTTATTTTGATTGATTTCCTTTGTCATCGAAATTAACGCCAAAGGTTATTGTTGTTGATCCGCCCGCGGAAGATTCTATTTTAAAATTGTCCACACAGCGTTTTATGTTCGGTAAGCCCATTCCGGCACCAAAACCCATTTCTCGCGCCTTGGCCGATGCGGTGGAAAATCCTTCTGTTAGTGCTTTCTCCACATTGGCTATTCCAGGCCCCCTGTCTTTTGAAACCACGCGAATATGGTCGGGAAATATCTCGGCAGACATTTTTCCGCCAAGTGAATGTATAATTATATTTATTTCTGTTTCGTACATCGCAACGGCTACACGCCTGATTATTGCCGGGGATACTTCCATCTTTTGTAATTGCTTTTTTACCGTGCTGGCTGCAATCCCGGCATTCTCAAAATCATCGTTACAAACTTCAAACTCAAATGTCGCTCCTTCAATTTCATTTGTCGCTGCAGGTGCTGTATCAGCGAGACTTCTCTCGCGTTTCTCAGCTTTCAACACAACATCCTGTAAAAGAAAAATTAATTTCCTGACTACATCCCAATGAGTTACTATCCCAACAAGCTTATGCTCTTTATCAATGACCGGCAATCGGCCGAAGCCGCACTGTTCCATTTCGTCAATTGCTTTTATCACGGAGACTTTTCCGCCAACCGTTTGAACATTTCGCGTCATCTTTTCTTCCGCTTTGCAATTCATCTCCCCAGAATCAAGCGCGCGAATGATATCATCGAGGCTGATTATGCCAACGAGTATATTATCTTTTGACACCACCGGCACACCGGAAATTTTATTATCGCGCATCGCTTTTTGAACTTCCCGCAAAGTATTTTCAGGCGTCACAGTACACACATTTTTTGTCATCACATCGCGCACTTTCAGTTGATACATCAACTCGCTTATAACGGAAATATCCTGGTGGTTTTTCTTTACCGTACTTAATGAAATCGCATCACTCATATTATTTAGTTATTGAGTTATTAAATAACTTACTATTTAGCTAATTAATTATTAAATAACTGATTATTTATTAACGGAAGTGCTTAGCAAGTTTTTTCCGTTATTCAGTTAATAATTATTTAATATTCGGTTAATTCAGTTAATATTGTTCAAGACCGCTGCC
>QMOL01000079.1 GCA_003648225.1 Chlamydiota bacterium | reverse complement strand
TATTTTCATAAATTTTTGACACGAATTTAATTTTTTAACCACTAATGGACACAAATGAACACGAATAAAATTTATATATTTTGTATTTCAAAAAGCATTATTTGACTTTTAGATTTAAATTTAAATAAATTATATTTCTTACGGTAGTGAATTCAATTATATCTATTATTAATTTTTTTATTTATAAATATTTTTCCCATTATATTCATTGGTGTCTATTCGTGTCCATTCGTGGTTAAAGTTTTTAGTATTTTTATCCATTCGTGGTTTATATTCATAAGACTTCGAGTAGTTTATCGATATCGAAATGTTTGTTATAAACCTGCTGCACCATTTTAATTTTATCAGTTTCTTCAGGCTTTATTTTAACCATCATATCATGAATTTTTGATGCTACATTATATGTATCTGATTTTGATAAAAGTACAGGAATGTTAGTTTTCCGGATAACCCGCAACACACTCTTTCGAGGGTGAACGCCGCCTGTAAGAACCAGTCCGGCGATATTATCACTTGTTGTTGACGCGAGAGAAACAGCTGTTAAAACCAAATCGTCTCTATCGCCGGGAGTAATAACCAACGATCCCTTTTTAAAATAATGGAGAGCGTGATGCGGTGTCATCGCGCCGATAATTATTTCATGAATTTTATTGTTAATGTGGTCTTCGCCATTAAGAAGTTCACACTCTATCGTGTCAAAAACGTGGCGAATCGTCGGCCAGAGAAGTTGCGGTCTTTGCGGAATAACGGCGAGCAAAGGTAAACCAATTCTTTCCAAAGCGCGCTGCATATAAGAAGTTACCTGATCGATTTTATCCGGACGAACTTTATTAATAATAACGCCTGCAACTCTTACTTTGTGTCTGTCAAAGACAGCTTTATTCAGCGAGATTTCATCAAATGGCTTTCCGATTCCGCCACAAGCGACAATAATCGCCGACGCACGGCATAAAGCGGCAACTCTTCCGTTATCGAGATCAAACACCGCGCCAACTCCTGCGTGACCTGTTCCTTCAATTAACACCATATCTTTATTTTCAGCTACATTATCAAAAGCATTACAAATATTTTTTTCAAGAATTTCAGGAGTGGGTTTGTCAATATATCTGCGCGTGAATTTTCTATCAACTGCAAGCGGACTCATATCACTAAGTTCATTTTTACAGCTATACGCTTCACGCATTAGAACAGCATCAGCATCTATTCTGTGTCCTTCTATTTCAACATAACGTTGCCCGACCGGTTTAATGAAACCCAGGCGGTTAAATTTTGAAGAAAGAATGCCCATAAGACCAATGCTTGCGGTGGTTTTACCGTCATTCTGCCGTGTTGCGGCAACGTAAATTCTTGGAGTAGTAAGATTGCTGCATTTCATTTTATAAGCCGGTGTTATAATTAAGAAAATGTATTAAAATGTAAGCTATTATACTAAATTTGCATATAATTTTGAATATCAAAGTGTTTTTGATATAATATATATGAAAAAATATAATCTAAATTAATTACTGTTAAACCCACAGGACAAAAATATGCCAAATGAATACGCTGAATTATCTATAAATGGTAAAACTTACAAATTTCCGATAATGACCGGATCAGAAGGTGAAAATGCTATCGATATCTCCGGCTTACGAAAAAAAACCGGAATGATTACTATCGACCCAAGTTTTATGAATACCGGTTCCTGTTATAGTAAAATAACATATATCGATGGCGAAAAAGGAATCCTTCGTTATCGCGGAATCCCTATCGAGCAAATTGTTGAAAAACTTTCTTTTGTTGAAACAGCTTATCTGCTTGTCCATGGTACTGTGCCAACACATAAACAGCGAAAAACTTATTCCCGTCTTCTAACTGAAAACTCACTTCTTCACGAAGATATGCGGCATTTTTTTGACGGCTTTCCCCGTGGCGCTCACCCAATGTCAACAATGGCGACAATGGTTAACGCTTTATCAACTTTTTATCCTAACGTTGACTCTCTTTCTTTAAAAGAAGATATTGATAAAACAACCACCCGGCTTATTTCTATTTTTAGAACAATCGCCGCGTTCGCATACAAAAAATCAAAAGGGCAGCCCGTTGTTTATCCCCGGCACGATTTATCCTACTGTGCGAACTTTTTAAATATGATGTTTGATTCTCCGGTAAAACCTTATGAAATTGATCCGGAAATTGTGTCTATGATGAATAAGCTTCTCATTCTCCATGCCGACCATGAGCAGAACTGTTCAACAACAGCTGTTAGAGTTATCGGCAGTGCTCAGGTAAATTTATATGCAACGATTTCTGCAGGGATTAACGCTCTCTCGGGTCCGTTACACGGCGGCGCAAATCAGGCAGTACTTGATATGCTGAAAAAAATCAATCGTAAAAAAGGCGGCATTCAACTTTATTTAGATAAAGCAAAAGATAAAAATGATCCGTTCAGATTAATGGGATTCGGACATAGATTGTATAAAACATTCGACCCACGTGCAAAAATTATTAAAAAAGACTGTCGCAGAATTCTTGAAAAGCTTGGTAAAAAAGATCCCCTGCTCGCTATCGCAATGGAACTTGAAGACCGCGTACTTAAAGATGATTATTTTATTTCAAGAGGACTTTACGCAAATGTAGATTTCTACAGCGGGATAATTTATCGCGCTATCGGCATTCCGGAAAATATGTTTACCGTTATGTTCGCTCTCGGAAGATTACCGGGATGGATTTCTCAATGGCAGGAAATGATTCGCAGCGATAACAGAAAAATTGTTCGTCCACGACAACTTTATATTGGAGAAAAATTACGCGATTGTCCAGAACCACCGGAACTTCTTGACGTTTCCTACAACTACTAATCATATTTATTTTTGATTCTTAATTCTGTAATGCCATTCCTCGCGCCATTAACGATCGGCAATATTAAAATTGCCACAAATATCGCTGTCGCTCCTATGGCAGGTTATACCGACCTTGCCTACAGGAAAATAGTTAGAGAAATTGGCGGTGCGGGGATTTTATATACCGAACTCGTCAGCTGTCACGCCCTAATTCACTGCGGTGAAAAAACTCTCGCTCTTATTGCAACCACTCCAGATGAACATCCGCTTGGAATGCAAATCTTCGGTTCTGATCCGGAAATCATGGCTGCCAGCGCTTCTATCTTAGAGGACTTTGGCGCTGATTTCATTGATATCAATATGGGATGTCCGGTATCAAAAGTTGTTAAAACCGGTGGCGGGGCTGTTCTAATGACCGCGCCTGAAACAGCAGCACAAATCGTGAGCTCATGCGTTAAAGCTGTCTCTATACCCATAACAGTTAAAATCCGCGCGGGATGGGACGACAACTCCCGTAACGCACCCGAATTCGCGAAACGAATGGCTGGCGCTGGTGCAAAAGCAATTGCTGTTCACGGGCGCACACGCGCACAGGGCTACGCTGGAAAAGCAGACATAAATATCATTAAACAAGTTGTTGAAAGTGTCGATGTTCCGGTAATTGCCAACGGCGATATTATTGACGGTGAATCCGCTGTTAATATGTTCAAAAAAACCGGCTGCGCGGGGATTATGATCGGCCGGGCAGCAATGGGAGCTCCCTGGATTTATAAACAAATTTATGAATTTCTGGATTCAGGTAAAATCATTCCTGATCCTGCACCCCAAGAGCGCGGAAAATTCGCCTGGAAACATTTTAACTACCTGAAAGAAATTTATGGCGAACATATCGCCTGCCTGCACATTAGACGAATATCGTGCAGCTATTCAAGAGGACTGACCGGGGTTAAAGAATTCAGAAGAAAAGCCGTCCGTGTAGAATCTTCCGAACAAGTTTATGAAGTATTAAATAATTATTTTAATTTTGAAATTAGAAATTAGAAATCCCCTCCTTACTAAGGAGGGGTGCCTGAAAGGCGGGGTGGTTCTTAACTTTTAACTCGCGCAAGCGCCCCGTGGATGCTGGGGTTAACTTTTGACCTTTAAACCTTACAACCTTATAATTACCAACTATGCTGCCCTACATATTTTTTTACGAAGCATTCGAAGAAGAGGCGGAAGCGCTAAAGCGTTACCTTCCCAAAAATATAAGTGCTGATTTTTCATGGAAAACAATTCAGGAAACTGTTCACGAGAATCCGCCGGCTAAAATTATCAGCATCCGCACTCAATCAACAATTCCTGTCGATTGGGCAGATAAATTTGATGCGATAATTACCCGCAGCACCGGTTACGACCACATTACCGATTACATTAAGCTTACCGGTTCAAAAATTTCCGCAGGTTATTTACCGCTATACTGCAATCGCTCGGTCGCGGAGCAAGCTTTGCTTCTTTTGCTCGCTCTTTCAAGAAAATTATCAACACAGATTTCGCAGTTCAGTTCTTTTCATCGCAACGGTTTAACCGGAATGGAAATTGCCAAAAAAAATATCGCGATTGTCGGTGTTGGAAATATAGGTTATGAAATGGTTAAAATTGCTCGAGGGCTTGATATGAATGTTCTCGCGGTTGATATTGTTAAAAAATATGATGATGTGAATTATTTTTCGCCTGAAGAAGCGATAAGACAAGCTGACATAATTGTCTGTGCGATGAATTTAACATCCGACAACACAGCTTATTTCAACTATGAAACTTTAAAGAAAGCAAAAAAAGGCGTTTTATTTATTAATATTGCCCGCGGAGAATTTTCGCCGGCGGCAGACTTATTAAAACTCATTGAAGAAAATCATCTTGGCGGTGTGGCTCTTGATGTTTATGACAGCGAAAAACCGCTTGCAATAGCTTTGAGAAAAAATAAAATTGATGATATAATGAATGTCGAAGATCCGCTGAGGAGGAAAAAAGTAAAAGCAATTCTCGCTCTGTTTAAAAAAAATAATGTTATTTTTACCCCTCACAACGCTTTCAACACAAAAGAATCCGTTGAAAGAAAATCAGAGCAAACAATCGAACAGTTAATCAATTATAAATCCACAGGCGAATTTATTTGGCCGGTTCCGAAATTGGATAATTGGATAATTGGATAATTGGGGAATTGGATTATTCATTTTTAATAAATTTGATTTTTAAGTCAAATTTACTCAACCATGCCTGTGTTTCGCAAATACCGGCATGGTCAGATTATCGGATTATCGAAGTGTCCGGCATACGCCGGGTCACAACTCTTGACTTAGGGAAAACAAAAACGAATGGATTAGTCCGCCAAATTGTCCTTTACAAGGGGGCTTCAGTCGTTTTTTATAAAACATTAACTTTTGTTCAGATAAAATAGAAAATGGCACCTTAAATATGAGAAAAATAAAAGAAAATGAGTATAAGGAATTAGTCGCTAAGTCAAAAGCCATCGAAGCAGACAGTTTCGGCGAAAAAGTACTGCAATTTCCTAACGGAAATTATATGAAGTTATTTAGACGAAAGCGACTATTCTCTTCTGCACTTTTTTATCCTTATTGGTTGCGCTTTATTCATCACATCTCAAAATTGAGACGTTTGGGTATTCCAACTTTGAAATCAGTGATAGAAGTTGTAAAAATCCCTCATGCAAAAAAAGTAGCGGTTATTTACGAACCATTACCCGGATTTACAATCAAAGAACTTCTTCAAAGCAGTTCTTTTGACGATAAATTAATTAAAAAATTCGGTGTTTTTGTTGCAAACCTTCACAAAAAAGGTGTCTATTTCAGTTCACTTCATCTCGGTAATGTCGTGCTTACACCCAAAGGCGATTTTGGTTTAATTGACATCTCGGATTTACGAACATTCCCTTTTGCAATCCCGTTATTCGCCTTAAAAACCAATATGCAATACTTATTTCAAAGCCGTCAGGGATTACAACTTATAAATGATGAAAGTAAAATTGATATCTTCATTTCAGCATATGTAAAAAATATTACCGAACGGAATAAAGCTGAAATGACCGACTTCTTAATAACTCAAAAAATTGACTCTTAAATTAATTTCTGAAAAATAAGGCTGTATTAATATTTCTTGTTAGCATACAAGAAAAAAAGAGAAAAGCTGATAAGGAAAACGAAGCCCGGTTCCGGTATGACGTTAATCGAAACAGAAGCATAAGCACCATCATTATCAGGGATATTCCTTGGTGTATCACTTGACAAAAAAGTTTTGTCTTTCTTTTTAAGAATACAATTATCAATCGTTCCTGCATAACCTGAAACACTGTCTTTTGCACGAAGAATTATATTATCATTAGTATAATTCCATGAAGCAAAAGTTAAATCTATCGCAAGATACAAATTACTTCTTGCATCTACGTAATGAGTTCCCGTTCCTTTTGGTAAATTTTCCGGTGTGGGAGCAAAATTCCAAGATTCTGTCCCGTTTACATCAAAAATCAAACTTTGTATATCACTTCTTCTACCATGCTTAATTTGCAGCGTTACATAATTAGAAACTATAGAATAAGAGCCTTCGATTGGAAACATACAATCACCGAAATAATTCTCAAAGTAATTTGCGTCAACAATAATAAATCCATTGCTTCCCCAACCTGCTCCCCACGAATTCATAATTTTATACCAGCCGGGTCCATATCCACAAACACAAACCATATGATTTAAATCACTATAATTACATGAAGATCCTACCCAGGGAGGATCACCTGATCCCCATAAACTCATTGATGAATTTGCGTAAAGAGCAATTGAAGCAACACCGCCATTATCAAGATGAAGTTTCAGTTGTTCGATTTCATTAGTTGATGGTTTCCAATTCCATGCCCATACATAATCAATTGTTCTTCTGTAAAGCCCCTCAACAAAATCATTCACATGCGGTAAAAAATAATACTGTCCGGCAATATATGGTATTTGCGCAAGATCAGGACAGCCGTAACGCATAAATATTTCAAACGGTTCATGCCCCCATCCTCCATCATCCTCTCCGGCATTACTCAAATTATATGTAAATCTTGGTGAAGCCTGACCGGAAGTTGAAGTAATATCTAAAGCCGGATTATTTTTTTTCATATAATAAGTTTTTACCGCGTATGTGCCTGCCCAATGTACACAAGAACCTTCATAACCCTGATTTCCAACAGGTGGAAGACCGGCAGAATTATCTGCATAACCTGAAGATTTTCTTTTTGGGGTTGAAATTAACGGTGCCGCAGAAAATACACGTCCGGCAGCAATCCATTTTTCCCGTGTGCCTTGCGGATATGGTTTTTTACCAAGCTTAAATTCTCCGGTCTTCGTTTGCAAAACCGGAAGCTCAACTGCTAAAACTATTGTTGTAAATAATAATATAAAAGATATTATGCTCTTCATTTAATTACCTTTTATTTTTGATTAACCTGTTATTATAACTCCTGACCCCAAATACCATCGTGCAAAAATAAGGGGTTTTCGATCAAACACTATTATATCCTAAAATGGTTGAAAACTCTACTGCTTTTCAATTAATTAGATGATGCCCGAAAAGGTATAGTCTCAAAAACTTGCCTGTCTTAGTGGTAAAAAATAATGAGAGTTATATTCCAAATGGGCGTATGCGAGGCGACAAAATTTGTTGATTACTATCGACAATTTGTGTTGATTGATTAACTTTGCGATCTTTACGCCTTTGCGAGAGTTAAGAAATTGAATATCCAATATCGAATCCCCCAAAGGCGGACTTACAGCAGGAATATCCAATTTCCAAATAAAGAAATTTATTTTTTTTGTGTATTCTGTGTGTTCCGTGGTGAAAAATGAATTTTAACAAATAACAAGATCACTGGAGCAGACGGCTTGTGTACCTGTTTTTTGAGCCGCCGCTCAGTTCAAACGTTCTTTCCGCCCTTTGAGGATTAATCTGTGGGGGGTGGTTCTACACAGGGTGCCGCACCCACATAATTTCTTCTTTTTTTATATTTTCCATATTCCCAACTAAAAATCTAAATTTACACATTCCCTGTAAATAAAGCTCATTCATTAATTCATATTTCGTAAGTGACCTTTTTATAGTGTTTTACATTTGACAGTTGTTTTTCACTATATAAATACTCTGTTAATTCTATATTAATTTTCTGCTTTGTCCATAAATACTAACAATTCGTTTTTTGACTATTTAATGTAAACACTCTTTTCAAATTGAATTTGCAAAACTTAAAATTTTCTGCTATCATTGTTCACAACATTATGTGTTTTAAAATACATTAAATACTACAACTTGTATATAACTTTTTAAACTTTACTATATTTTGAGGACCGGAGAAACTTGCAAATGAATAACAACATCAAAAATGATATCAGTTCACAAATCTGGAACATGAAATACAGATACCACGCTAAAGACGGTTCCCCACTTGATAAAACCGTTGAAGATACATGGCGACGCGTGGCTCGCGGATTGTCTAGTTTTGAGCGTGACAGAGATCATTGGGAAAATGAATTTTTGGAATGTCTCAAAGATTTTAAATTTCTTCCGGGTGGAAGAATTACCGCTAACGCGGGTACCGGTAGAAAACAGGTTACAATGTTTAATTGCTATGTTCTCAACAAAATTGAAGATTCTCTCGAAGGTATTTTCGCTACAATACATAATGCGGCAATGACACAAAAGCAAGGTGGAGGAATTGGTATGAATTTTTCTACTATCCGGCCCAAAGGCGCTTATATCAAAGGTGTTCAAGCTAACGCTTCAGGACCAATAAGCTATATGCGCGTCTTTGACGCGACTTGTAAAACTATTATGAGCGCGGGGCAACGACGTGGCGCCCAAATGGGCGTTCTTTCATGTTCGCATCCTGATATTGAAGAATTTATCGATGCAAAGCGCGATGGGAAAAGTCTGAAAATGTTTAATCTTTCTGTCGCAATTACAAACAGCTTCGTTGAAGCTGTAAAAGAAGATAAAAATTGGGATTTGGTTTTCGAAAGCAAAATTTATAAAACAGTTCGAGCACGCGATCTGTGGAACAAAATTATGCACTCCACTTATAATTACGCTGAACCCGGTTTTATTCTGATTGACCGAATTAATGAAATGAATAACTTGAGTTATTGTGAAGATATCAGAGCAACTAATCCTTGCGGCGAACAACCATTGCCGCCTTTCGGCGCTTGTCTCCTCGGCTCAGTTAATCTAACCAGATTTGTCAAAAATCCTTTTGAAAATAATGCCGTAATCGATTTCAACAGTATTACAAAGACTGTAACTACCGCCGTTAGAATGCTTGACAATACTGTTGATATCTCTAATTACCCCCTTACCTCTCAACGAGATGAAGCTTTAAGCAAACGCAGAATGGGAATTGGAATTACGGGTTTGGCAGACGCTCTTATTTTCATGCAAATCAGATACGGCACTCCCGAATCCACAAAAATCGCTGCAGAAATTATGAAAACTATTTGCCATGCGGCTTATCGTGCGTCAATTGAACTCGCGAAAGAAAAAGGGGCGTTTCAATTGCTCGACAGAGAAAAATTTGTGAATTCAAAATTCGTATCTCAATTACCTGAAGATATTCGTGAAGGAATTCTTAAACACGGTATCAGAAATTCTCACCTCACTTCTATCGCGCCAACAGGAACAATTTCTCTCTTTGCCGGAAATGTGTCAAGCGGATTAGAACCTGTTTTCGCTCTCTCATACACAAGAAAAGTAAGAGTGGGCGATGAAACCGAAACCGTTGAACAGGAAGTTTGCGATTACGCTTATCAAAAATATAGAGAAATTTCGGGTAATACAGATTCTAACTCCCTGCCGGATTATTTCGCCACTACCGATACAGTTTCTCCAAAAGAACATGTCGATATGCAAGCCGCTCTTCAGCCATTCATCGACAGTTCGATTTCAAAAACAATAAATGTTCCGACCGATCTGCCTTTCGACAAATTCAAAGATATTTATATGTACGCTTATGACAGCAAACTGAAAGGTTGCACAACTTTCCGTCCAAACGAAAAGATGCAGGGCATTTTGGTTCGCAAAGAAGAAAAGAAAGAAGAAGAAAAAACAAAACTTGACAATTA
>QMOL01000078.1 GCA_003648225.1 Chlamydiota bacterium | reverse complement strand
TCAACCTTGAAAGAACGGTTCTGTCACTGCATTGAAGATTAATAACAAGGTCAATTTTCAGTCCGTCGCTTTCCATTGTTTCATCAAGCTTCTGTGCCTGGATAATAGTTCTTGGAAAACCGTCAAGAAGAAATCCGTTTTTGCAGTCAGACTGCTGGATTCTTTCATTAACCATTCCAACTACAACGTCATCCGGCACGAGTTCACCTGAATCCATATATTTCTTGGCTTCTAAGCCGAGAGGAGTTCCTTCTTTCAAAGCAGCTCTGAACATTTCGCCTGTAGAGATATGAGGGATATTGATTTCGCTTGCAATTGAAGCTGCCTGAGTCCCTTTACCTGCACCCGGAGGTCCTAATAAAATAACACGCATTAATATCTCCCTTTAAGTTTACCGTCTTTCATAAAGCCGTCATAATGTCTCATAAGCAGATGAGCTTCCACTTGCTGCATAGTATCCAGCATAACACCGACAGTAATAAGCAAACCTGTGCCGCCAAGAAAACTCGCGATCATATAATTAATTTGCAGCCAGCTGGATATAATCAGCGGCACAACCGCAATGATCGCGAGAAATATCGAGCCGGCAACTGTGAGTCTTACCATAGTATATTCTAAATAATCGGCAGTTGGTTTTCCCGGCCTTACACCGGGAACGAAAGCGCCGCTTTTTTTAAAGTCATCTGCAATTTGAACCGGATTAAAAGTAATCGCGGTATAAAAAAAGCAAAAGAAAACAATGCCCAGCGCGTATGTTAAAAGATATACAAACCCGCCTCGCGCAAACAAGCCGAAAAAATCTCTTATCATCGGAAGACTGTCAGGAACAACTTTCGCCAGCGCGGCAGGCAGCATAAGAATAGCGGAAGCGAAAATAATTGGAATAACGCCTGCCTGATTAACACGCAGTGGAATATAAGTTGACTGCCCGCCGAAAGTTTTTCCTCCCGCGACCCGTTTCGCGTATTGCACGGGAATTCTGCGTTGCCCCTGAATTACATAAATAACTCCGGCAACAACAGCGACAAACATAACAATAAGCAAAGCCGCCTGCCAAAAAGGTCGGCTTTCAGAAGCGCCTATTCCATATAATTTCCATAACATTCTTCCTGCAACCGGCATTCTTGATACGATCCCCGCCATAATAATAAGAGAAATACCATTTCCGATTCCTCTTGAAGTAATCTGCTCACCAAGCCACATTAACCAAATAGTACCGGCAGTCAAAGTAATCATCACAATAATATTAAAGAATGGAGCCGGAATAAGATTTACACCGCCTTTAACAAGCTGGTTGCTAAGCATAAGCGATTGAATTAAACAAACAGCAACGGTTCCGTATCTTGTATATTGATTAATTTTCTTTCTTCCTGCTTCGCCTTCGTGGGACAATTTTTCAAGAGTAGGAACAACACTGGTCATCAACTGCAATATAATAGAAGCCGAAATGTACGGCATAATACCAAGAGCGAGAATAGTAACATTACGCATCGCGCCCCCGGTAAAGAGGTCCATCATATTCATAAGGCCGCTTGTTGAAGCTGATCCGAAAAAGTCCTTTAGTTTTTCAGGATTGATACCGGGAGTAGGGATATACGCACCAATACGATAAACAGATAGAAGAACGAGCGTAAACAAGAGACGGTTACGCAATTCTTTAATTTTAAACATATTTATTAAGGTGCGAAGCATAATAAATTATTTCTCCTCAATTTTTTTGCTTTTTTCTTCGGCAGCTTTATCCGCGGAACTTTTTTTGATAAGTTCACAAGCACCACCTGCAGCGGTAATTTTACTTTCAGCTGATTTTGAGAATTTATCAGCTTTAACAGTCAATGAAACTGAAATTTCACCCGTTCCAAGTACTTTAAGTTTTGCATCCCGGGAATTTCTAATTAATCCCGCGTTAGCTAAAACATCAGCAGTAATTTCGGTGTCTTTCTTAAATTTTGCCAAATCACAAACATTAATAACTTCATAAACAGTTGTGTATCTGGCATTACTAAACCCACGTCTTGGAAGACGTCTGTAAATAGGAGTCTGACCTCCTTCAAAACCCGGGCGAACACCGCCGCCTGAACGCGACTTTTGACCATTCTCACCACGACCGGAGGTTTTACCCAGACCTGAGCCGGGTCCGCAGCCAAGACGTTTTCTTGAGAAGCGGGATTTTTTTGGAGGTGTTAAATCATGTAACTGCATTTTAAATACCTTATAAATATTAAATCTAAATTAATTATCAATTATTCGGCAACTTTTTCTGATGCCGGTTCTTCCGGTTGCCGGGAAACATCTTCAACTTCAACAGGCTGAACTTTCGGTTCAGTAAATTCTTTAAGAACGATCCCGCGCCGCTTGAACGATTCTTCTTTTGAAATGAGCGATTCGAGAGCTGACATAGCGGCTTTAGCTACATTCGTTGAGTTGTTAGAGCCAAGACTTTTGCTTAATATATCACGAATACCTACAGCTTCCATGACCGCGCGCACCGCGCCGCCGGCGATAATTCCCGTACCTGAAGTTGCAGGTTTTAAAATAACCTGTCCACCTTTGTATTTTCCGATAACGGTATGAGGAATAGTAGTACGATACGTAGAAATATCATTCACATTTTTACGTGCGTCTTCAAGGGCTTTTCTAATAGCTTCTGATACTTCATTAGCTTTTCCAAAGCCAAGCCCTGCCTGTCCTTTGGCGTCGCCAACAACAACAAGCGCACTGAAAGAAAAGCGCCTTCCGCCCTTTACAACTTTAGAACTGCGGTTAACTCTGATAACTTTCTCAATTTGGTCTGAGCCTGTTTCGTTTGAATATTGAGTCACTCGATTACTCCGATTCGATGTTAGAATTTCAGTCCGGCTTCTCGCGCAGCATCAGCAAGAGCTTTAATTTTGCCGTGATATTTATATCCGGCTCTATCAAGGACAACATTTGTTATATTTGCTTCTATGGCGGCTTCGGCGATTTGCTTGCCGATTTGCGCTGCGGCTGTAACATTTGCGCGGCTGCCTTTTATGCCGCAATCTTTTCCTGAACTGTTTGCGGCAACAATAACCTTACCGGTAGTATCGTCAATAAGCTGCGCGTAAACATATTTCAGGCTACAATATAAATTCAATCTTGGACGTTCAGGAGTTCCGCTTATTTTAGCGCGAATTCTTTGCTGACGTCTTCGTCTTAACGATAAATCTTTTCTTTTAGTAATTACCTTCACTTTTTTTCTCGGGTACTGCGTTAACCGGCTATAGTTTTACCGGCTTTCTGTCTTACATATTCATCTACATATCTAATTCCTTTACCTTTATAAGGCTCCGGTGGATAAAAGGAACGTATTTTTGCTGCAGCTGCTCCAACAATTTCTTTCGAAATTCCTGAAACCGATAATTTAGTATTAGCTTCTACTACAACAGTAACCTCATCCGGAATAATAAAAATCACATCGTGAGATTTTCCTATACTAAGAATTAATTCTTTACCGGCAATTTTTGCTCTGTAACCAACACCTCTGATTTCGAGTTTCTTCTCAAAGCCTTTGCTTGTGCCGATAACATAATTGTTAAGTATGCTTCTAACTGTACCGTGTAATTGACGCACCGTTTTTATGTCAGATAGTCTTTTAACCGCAATAGAATTATTCTCAACTTCTACTTTAATCCCCTCGGGGATTTTAAATTCCAATTGACCTTTAGGTCCCTTAACAATAACAACGTCATTGTTGTTAGTAAGAGTTACTCCGTCAGGTATTTGTATTAATGTTTCACCAATTCGAGACACGATGTGCTCCTATAATAAATGTTTACCAGATTTCTGCTATAACTTCGCCGCCCACTTTTTTATTGTGAGCTTCACGCCCGGTCATAACGCCTTTAGGTGTAGAGAGCACGGAAATTCCCAATCCGCCGCGAACGCGTTTGATTTCAGATGCTCTAACATAAGTTCTTAAACCGGGTTTACTTATACGTTTCAAGTGTTGAATGACCGGTTTGTATTTATAATATTTAATATATACTTTTGTAGTTGGATGTTTTGCATCTTCAACTGCTTGAAAACCGTTAATATACCCCTGTTTCTTGAGTACATTAAGAATTCTTTCTTTCATTAGCGACGTGGGAACGTCAACCGTTCTGTGACCTGCCATACACGCATTGCGTATGCGGGTCAGTAAATCTGCTATCGGATCAGTCATAGACATAATTATACATGCTCCAGATTTTCTTTTTTAAAAATTAGACAATTCTACCAGCTTGATTTCGTGACACCCGGAATTTCTCCGCTGCTTGCAAGTTCACGAAAACAAATTCTACACAGATGAAACTTGCGCATATAACTGCGCGCCCTTCCGCATCGTTGACATCTGTTATATTGTCTCACGCCGAATTTAGCGGTTCTTCTTTGTTTTTGTATCAGACCTGTTTTAGCCACTTATTACCTCTTAATACTATTTAGTGAAAGGCATACCGAATTCACGCAAAAGCGCTTTTCCGGCTTCATCGTTGTTTGCTGTAGTAACAATTGCAACATTCATGCCTTGGGTTCGTTTAACTTTATCGGGATTTACTTCAGGAAAAATTAACTGGTCGTCAATTCCCAGTGAATAATTACCTTTACCATCAAATGCTTTTGCTGAAACTCCACGAAAATCTCTGATTCGCGGCAAAGCAATACAAATTAATCTTTCAAGAAATTCATACATACGAGTGCCTCTAATAGTAACTTTGCAGCCAATTTGCACACCTTCGCGCAATTTAAAGTTAGAAACCGATCTTTTAGCTTTAATAAGCTGAGGTTTCTGACCCGTTATTACTGAAAGCTCGTTTGCGGCATCTTGAAGTATAGCGTTGTCTTTAATTGCTTCACCAACACCCATACTAACAACAATTTTAGTGATTTTAGGCACCTGGTTAATATTATTGTAATTCAACTCTTTTTTGAGTTTGTCAATTATTGTTTCCAGATAAAGCTGGTGTAGTCTCGGAATATCTTTTTTTGTTTTTTCGGTCATTATTCAACCTGATTTGTTTCTTATTCTATTATCTATTCGCCGGAGCTGATTACCTTCACGTTTGACACGTGCATTGAATTTTCTTTTTCAATGATTCCGCCTTTTTGTACTTTTTTGTTTGGTTTAACGTGACGCTTCACTAAGTTAATACCTTCAACAATCACGCGGTCGGTTTTTGTTATTATAGAAATAACTTTACCTTCCTTGCCTTTATCTTTACCTGTAATGACCTTTACGAGGTCGCCTTTTTTAAGTTTCATTATTGCTCCAATTTGACTTTGTTAAACCACTTCCGGAGCGAGAGAAATAATTTTCATGAAATTCTTCTCACGCAGTTCCCTTGCAACAGGTCCGAATATACGCGTTCCCTGCGGGTTCAATTGACCATCGATAATTACGACAGAATTACTGTCAAATCTTAATTTACTGCCGTCTTTTCTTGATATTTTAGCTTTTGTTCTAACTATTACGGCTCGAACTACTTCGCCTTTTTTCACATTACTGTCCGGCTGGGCGGCTTTTACCGTCCCAACGATTATATCGCCTATATGAGCGTATCGTCTGCGAGTGCCGCCGAGAACTTTGATGCACATTAATTCTTTTGCGCCTGAATTATCAGCAACTGAAACTCTTGTTTGCATTTGTATCATTTCGAGAAATACTCCTTGAAATTAATCACTAAGCTGTTAAGCCTTTTTACCTTCAACTACACTCTGAAGGCGCCAGCGTTTTGTTTTGCTGAGCGGACGGCATTCAATAATATTAACAAAATCACCTTTCCGCGCAAGATTTTTTTCATCATGAGCGTGGTATTTCTTATTAATTTTAATAAGTTTGCGATAAAGAGGGTGCTTAGCCATTCTTGTTACGTTTACAACGATTGTTTTATCCGCTGCATCGCTAATAACTACACCACTTCTTTTTTTGCGATGTGAAACTTTAGGTTCCATCACTTATTTTCCTCTGTTTGCGCGCTTTCCTGCCCCTTTTCTGAAGCTCTTTCATTTATAACTGTAAGAACTACCGCAAGTTCGCGACGCGTTAATTTAATTTCGTGTGTCTTATCTAATTGTTTAAGACTGTCCTTTGTTCTCAACTTAAAGTTTTCTGCTCTGAGCCGCTGCACTTCAGCTTCAAGTTGACTATCATCAAGGTTTCTTATTTCCTGTGCCTTTCTCATTTTACGATAATCCTTTTTTTAGATTGTATGCCGCGTCACAAAGCGTGAGCGGAATGGCAATTTTGCCGAAGCGAGACATAAAGCCTCTTTTGCTAAACTTTCTGTTACGCCTTCAAGCTCGAACATTATTCTTCCCGGTTTAATAACTGCGACCCAAAATTCAGGTGCGCCTTTGCCTTTCCCCTGCCTTGTTTCAAGGGGCTTCTTTGATACCGGTTTATCGGGAAATATTCTAATCCATACCTTACCGTGCCTTTTCATGTGGCGGGTCATTGCTACACGAGCTGCCTCAATTTGCTTTCCGGTCATCCAGCCGCGTTCAAGACATTGCAATCCATATTCTCCAAATTGAACATCTGTTCCCGCTTTAGCGTTTCCCTTTCTTTTGCCACGCTGCTGTTTTCTATGTTTTACTCTTTTAGGTTGTAAAGGCATTTTCTTTTACCTGATTGATTCTTTAATTATTTTTTTGTTGTTTTGGCACCCGATTTACTTCTTCCACCCGGTCTTCCGCCGGGCCTTCCTCCTGTTCTTCTTTTAGAATCAGGACGTTTCGGAGCCGGTCTTTCACCAATGCGCTCACTGCGGCAAATCCAAACTTTACATCCTATGGCGCCATAAGTTGTGCGCGCTTCAGCAAATCCATAATCCACATCCGCGCGAAGTGTATGCAAGGGAACTTTACCAAGACGAATAGTTTCAGCGCGACTCAATTCAGCTCCGCCAAGACGGCCGCTAATTCTAATTCTAACACCTATAGCATTAAAATTCATAACAGTTTGAGCGGAACGCTTTAATACTCTTTTAAAACTTGCACGCTTTTCGAGCTGTTGCGCTATATTCTCTGCAACAAGCTGTGCTTCGAGTTCAGGAGGTTTAACCTCTTGGATTTCGACAAACACTTCTGACTTTGTCATTTTTTCAAGTTCTTTCTTGAACTCATCTATCGCACCGCCCTGTCGCCCGATAACAAGCCCGGGGCGAGCCGTGAAGATAGTTACACGAAGTGCCGTTGTAATTCGTTCGATTTTTACTTTTGCAACGCCTGAGAAATAAAGACGTTTTTTTACAAACTCACGTATTTTAAGGTCTTCAATCAGCTGCCCGCCAAATTTATTCTTTGGCGCGTACCATTTTGACTGCCAATCTTTTGTCAGCCCTATACGAAAACCTATTGGATTTACCTTTTGACCCATAAGGGTTTATACTCCACGTTAAAGTTAATGCTCTTGTTCACTACTTAATTTCTGAATTATTACAAGAGTCGGAAATTATATCAAAATAGATTTAAAATTACAAGTACCTTTTTTTACTTTTCACCTACTACTATCGAAATATGCGCCGTACGCTTGATAATCGGCATCGCCCTGCCTCTTGATGCCGGCAAAAATCTTTTCATTACCGGACCCGCATCAGCATATGCTGATATTACTGTTAATTGATCTTCATCCGCACCTTTATTTACCGCGTTAGCGATTGCAGATTTAAGTACTTTCTCGGTAAGTTTTGCCGCTTTTTTGCTCGAAAATCTTAACATTTTCAGCGCCTCGTTTACCGGGTGTCCCTGAATCATCGTTGTAATAAGTCGTGCTTTCTGTGGTGAAGTTCTTACTTTTTTTAATATTGCCTTAGCTTCCATCTTATATATTCCGGTTTATTGTGAATAAATGCTGTTAAGCTTTCTTGCCTTTGTTTCCTGCATGTCCGCCGAATCTGCGTGTTGGAGAAAATTCTCCGAGTTTATGACCAACCATATTTTCTGATACAAATACCGATAAATGCGTCTTGCCATTATGTACTAAAAATGTGTGTCCGATAAAATCCGGCGTTATCATTGAACGACGCGACCATGTCTTTATAGGTCGTTTGTCTCCCGATTGATTGAGTCGGTCTATTTTTTTCTGTAATTTCTCACAGACATATGGTCCTTTAGATATTGAACGTGGCATAATTGCTTCAGTGTTTTATGGTTATATTATTTCTTTGCTCTACGTGATTTTACAATGTAATCGCTGCGTTTTGATTTTCTGCGTGTCTTCTTACCACGAGATAACTTGCCCCAAGGTGTTTTGGGATGTCCACCCGATGCTCTTCCTTCTCCGCCGCCCATTGGATGATCAACAGGATTCATTGCAACACCACGAACGTGCGGCCGTCTGCCGCGCCATCTTGTACGACCGGCTTTTCCTAATGACACGCTTTCATGTTCACGGTTTCCTACAATACCAATTGTCGCACGGGAAATTACCGGTACAAGCCTTACTTCCCCACTCGGCATTTTAATATGCGCGTACTTGCCTTCACGAGCCATTAATGTTGCTGAACAACCGGCTGATCTGACTAACGTTCCACCCAATCCGGGAACGAGTTCGACATTGTGTACTTGGGTTCCAAGAGGAATTTGTGTAAGCGGCATACAATTGCCAACTACAAACTCACATTTCTTACCCGATAAAATTTTTGCTCCGATTCCAAGTCCTTCCGGCGCGAGGATATATCTCTTTTCGCCATCCGCGTAATTAATCAATGCAACATTAGCACTGCGATACGGGTCGTATTCAATTTGCGCGACTTTCCCGGGGATACCGTCTTTATCGCGTTTAAAATCAATTACACGGTAAAGTTTTTTACTTCCTCCGCCACGATGGCGCATTGAGATGTGCCCATAACAATCGCGTCCGGCATGTTTATTTAATTTTTTTACAAGAGTTTTTTCAGGTTTCGATTTACTAAGATTATCTCTTGTAACATCAGTAATAAACCTGCGACTCGGCGTTGTTGGATTGTATGTTTTTATTGCCATGACTGTTTTATAATTCTATGTTTTTATTTATTTCAGATAACATTAATGGTCTGACCGGCTTCCAGGCGAACAACAGCGCGACGGCTTGATGATGTGCGACCTGCAATCGCACCTCTGCGTCTGATTTTGCCTTTGCGATTCATTACCTGCACCGACTTAACTTTTACATTAAATATTTTTTCGACAGCCTGTTTCACTTCAATTCTATTAGCGCTGCTTGCAACGCGAAACAAATATTGGTTATTTTTTTCGGTTATATCTGTTCCTTTTTCAGAAACTATCTGGCTATGTATTACTGTATGCGGATTTTTCATATTTTGCCTATTTTATTCAGGTATTTAAAATTCTTATTCACACCTGCTTTCTAAAAGTTTTAACCCTGATTCGGATATTATTACTTCTGTGCTGTCAGCGAGATCAATTACATTCAGACTCCCCGCTTCAACAAAAGTTGTTGCAGGTACATTTCTCGCCGATAATCGCGCGCTTATATCTTTTACTTCTCCTATACAGAGAAGTTTTCTTGACCCTAATTTATCTTTAAGCGCTGCAATCACTTTTGTTTTTGGAACTTCTAAATCCCAGTTTTCTATAACACTTATTTTATTCTCACGAATTATTTCTGCTAATATTCCGTAAAATGCCGCCTTTTTATCCCGCTTGTTTACTTTCTTGTCATATGAACGCGGTTTGGGTCCAAATACAACTCCGCCCCCACGCCATACAGGAGATGCTTTATATCCCGCGCGCGCTCTGCCTGTCCCCTTTTGTCTCCATGGTTTAGAACCGGAAGCTTTTACTTCACCTTTGGTTTTTGTACAGGCATTGCCGCTACGCTGCGATGCCATAATTGCTACATATACCGCATGTGCAAGTTCGGGCTTATAAGTCGCTGAGCATAAACTTTCGGCAACTTCCACTTCACCGATATTTTCACCTGCGATATTTATTTTTGTTAAAATAGCCATTTTATTTTATCC
>QMOL01000077.1 GCA_003648225.1 Chlamydiota bacterium | reverse complement strand
TTAGCAACGGAACCCTTTCAGTTTCAACCGTCGGCAGTGATTTTGATACTGTTCTCGGAATCTACACCGGTGATGTCGTAAAAGCTTTGACAGAAATAGCATCCAATGATGACGAAGAAAACAGCAGCGAGAAGTGGAGTAAAATAACTAATAATGTTATGGCGGGCGTCACCTATTATTTTGCTATTGACGGTTTTTCTAATACCAACACAGGAAATATAATTTTAGTCTGGGATTTCCTGTCTGAAGGTTTTACTCCCGTAAATGATAATTTTACTAATGCGACAGAACTAATAGGCACAAATGGTGTGGCATTGGGAAATAATGTTTATGGAACCTCAGAAGACGGCGAACCTGAACATGCTGAAAATGGCGGTCCTTATCATTCTGTCTGGTGGAAGTGGACTGCTGCCGCTAATGGAATTTTTAATGTTCGCACGGAAGGCAGCACTAACACGTCACATGATATCTTTGACACTGTACTTGGAATGTACACCGGTACTGCTGTAAACGCTTTAACAGAAATAGCTGCCGATGATGACGAAGAGAATGGCGGGGAATTCTGGAGTGAGATAACCACGAATGTTATTTCAGGAGCAACATATTATTTTGCTGTTGACGGTATTGATGATTCGGAATTCGGCAATATAATATTATCTTGGAATTTTGTTAAAGAAATAATACCACTGCCGGAAATAACAACTTTTGAGATAAATAACTTAGCGGCTTCAACTACAAATAAAACGGTTATATTAAATAATTCCTGCAATAATAACCCTGCAGAATATATGGCAAGCGAAAATTCTTCGTTTGTAGGAGCAAGCTGGCTCGCTTATTCTACCGCGCCTTATTTCACCCTTACGCCCAATTCTGGTACTAAAACAATTTATTTTAAAGTTCGTAATAGTGGTGGTGAATCTGATGTTGCAAGCAACAGTATTTTGCTTATTGTTACCCCGGAAATAACAACTTTTGAGATAGATACCGGAGCAGCTTCAACAACAAATCAAACAGTTATATTAAACAATTTCTGCAATAATAATCCTACGGAATATATGGTGAGCGAAAATTCTTCATTTATCGGCGAAAGCTGGCAGGCCTATGTTTCTGCATCGGTATTTATGCTGAGTGCCGGCGGAGGATTAAAAACGATTTATTTCAAAACACGTAATGCTGCCGGAGAATCAACCGTTGTAAGTGACGATATTACATTCATAGTAGCGCCTAATGTCACTGATTTCGCGATAAACAATGGTGATGCAACCATTTCAAACCGTCTTGTTGTTCTTAATAATACTGCTAATAATTCTCCGACTCATTATATGGCAAGCGAAGATATTTTGTTTAGCAATTCTACTTGGAAAGCATATTCACCCGACCCTGAATTTTTTATAAGCAGTGCAGGGGATGGAACAAAAACTATTTATTTTAAAACAAAGAATACAGCTGGTGAATCTATTGTGGTATTTGATGACATTTTTTTCCAGGACGTTATTTTACCACAATCAGGAACGGGTTTCTATATGCAAGTTGTTGAACCTGATATTTCTGTCGGAGATATTTTTCATATTCAGCTTTATTCTCAACTGGATAATCCATGGGATTATATTTGTCAACATATAGAGCGCGATGATTCAAGTCACGCGGATTTTTCTTTTCTTAACGCGGTAAACGGAGAGATTGTTCCGGAGGAATATTTCGCGGCAGATTTCGGAGCAAATCTGCATGATGTTAAGATAACTATTAAAACTAATATTTTAAATGGAGTTAATGATGGCGTAGTTGCAACCATTGAATGTCAGGCGGAAAAAGATGGTATTGCGAAGATTTCTTATATTACCAAATCAGGCGGATATAACTTTCAAACTGAAACGTGTGCTTTGATAAATAATATCGATGTATTAAAATTATCCGATAATCATTTCGATGGTATGTATGACATAGGCTTTAATATTAAGCCGAATAAAGCAGGAATTCTCCTGAAATTCAATACTGATTTTCAACATTATTGGACAGGTGATACCATTTCCGTTTCTTTACAATTAGATAATTTACTGACAACTCATTATGATACAGTAAGTTTGCTGCTTGAATATGACCCGGAAATGTTAATATATACCGGTGTGAAAAACTGCGATATTATTCCTGATGACATTGAAATCGACACTTTACCAAACGGGAATTCAAATCTTGTTTCAATTGTGGCAAGCTGGAATGAAACAATTACGTCAACAGGATGTCTTATGCGTATAAATTTCATCCCTGTTAAAAGCGGACAGACAAAAATCATATCACGAGCGCCTGATCCTATGAGTCCAAATCCGGACTTCGGAACAATGGTAATTAAAAATTGGATGGATGTTCTTGATTCTCCTAATACGTGGACTGAAGATATGCCGGCTGATGTCAGACTTGATATCCGTCCATATAAAAGTTTGGCGTATGTTGCCGAACCGGATTTGAATAACATTAACGTTGGGGATAATGTTAATATAAAAATAAAGGTTCATGCTGTAAATAAAGCGAGAGTTGACACACTTGGTATTTCAATAAATTATGACTCTGCACATTTTAGTTTTTTTGATTTTGTTCCCAATGATTCTTTATTAACAAATGTTTATTGGCAAAATGCCGGAAATTATATTTGGATGTTTGCTGAGGCAATTGATCCTGCATCTAATATTAGCGGAAAAAGTTTGGGTAAACTTGTTCTTCGTGGAATTAGTTCGGGAAATGCTGATGTCAATTTTCAATTCTTGCCTCCCGGAGATTCATTTTCGGATGGTTCTTCTTACGCTTTGTGGAATGGTGCTGATATTCTTGGAAATGCTAATAATCCAACCGATGGCGTTATCGGATGTTCAATTATTCTTGAAGATGCGAATGCTTTGCAAACCTTCTTAAAAGTTGAGGGTAAAGATATCGTACCGAAAAACTCCGAATATGAAGCTGCAATTGTTGCCGTTACAAATAGTCCTGTCAATCCTGATTATATTGAAATAGAATTCAATTGGGATGTTAACAAGTTTAAGTATAAAAATTATGATATTGTCTCCCAAACAGCAACTTTCTCGGATTATCTTAATACTAGTGAAGGACGGCTGACTATTTGGAGCGATAACGTTAGCGCAGATGATTGCATAGGTACTGTTGCAGTTGTCAGGCTGGTGGCTGTAAATAAAGGGGATGCAAAGCTCAAACTTATTCCGCCATCAAAATCTATTAGTAATGGGACAAAGTTTCTTGACGCATCCGATAATGATTTACTTGGTTTTAACACTGATCCTGATGATGGTATTATCAACAAAGCAGTTGTTATAACCGACGTGGAAGCATTCCATCTTTATTTTGAATCCTCAACTAACATTATAAGCCCGAATAAGGAATTCTTTTTGGATATCATGATTACAAATTTCTCTCAGGGCGCCTATTACAGCAATATCTCAGTGATGATCGAATATGATTCCAAAAATATTTCTATTACATCGGTTAGCAACGCAAATCTTGCCGGCGGTGTTCTTGTCGCGGAAACTTATTCCGGAAATTATTACTCCGTTGAGTTTGCCTGGCCTGAACCTACAAACGCGCTTGGACGTATAGTTACAATTCAGGCAGAAACAGCAAATGATTTGCCGGTAACTTTCAATTATGCTTTTGGAAGTTTTCCGGGCTCTTTTCCAGGAACATACATTTTGAACGGGCAAACTGATATGCTTGGAAGCCCGGACTTTAGTCAAGACGGTATTGATGGCTTGAAATTAGAAAACAGTACATTTCCTTACGGTGCAACTTTGCATTTTAACGTTCCTGCAAATGTGACTCTCGGAGATATTTTTACTGCTGAAATTATTCTTTCTAACAATTCTGCGGTGAAAGTAACTTCATTAAATATATTGTTCGATTTCGAAAAAGACTCATTTGAAGTCGAAAATGTTTTACAAGGTGAATTGGGAGGAACAGTAACAAAAATGAATGTTAACCATTTGAACGGACAAGTTCACTATTCAGAAACATTTACTCAACCAACTCTTGTTTCGGGAGTTGTCTGCAGATTGAAAATATTTGCCAGAAGCGCGACAGGCTCCGGCGAAATTTATTCTATAGCTCCTTCAAGCGAATATGATAAGGATGGGACTTTTGTTCGTAATGGCAACACTGACGTACTTGGAGACTGCGAAAATGAAAATGATGGAGGAGCTGATATGGACGTAGCAATTGAAGTTAGTGATAGCTCTTTTCCTTCGCTATATCTTGACGATTATAATTGTTATAATATTAATTCGAAAGGCTCTATGGTTTTTGATGAGGTGGGAAATACTTATTTTAATAACAGGGATATTTATTCCGAAGCCCTTGTTTGGAATATTGAACAGATTGAAGGAGACAAAGCGGAATTGGCTATGATAATGCCGATTCCCCCTTATCCCATGCTTATTTACCCGAAAGTCGATTCGGTTGGAACTCAAATATTTAAAGTTACTGTAACTGATTACGAAAACCCGCTTCTTTATTCTTACGATTATGTAGGATTGATTTTCGAATCAAGTTCTGAATTGGAATACCCGCCGGCTACGGATAAAATTACTTACACGGAACCACTTTATAGTTACAAATCAAAAACCGGTAAATGCACTTTTCAAAACGGCTCGTTCACTATTACAGGCGGGGCAGATGATGATTCTTTAATAATCAAATCTGTTGGGAATTATGAAAAAATTTCATCTGACTGCGGATTAAAGAAATTGAAAATGCAAGGTTCCCTCAATAACCTTGTTGTAAATGGACCGCTGGGCTCTGTTATTATCAAGAGCGGAAACCTGGGTAACGTTTCCGCAGAATCCATAAATCTAATTTCCGTTACCGCTCCACGTAATTATGTTAAAAGCGAAAGTGACTTTAGCGATTCTATAGATGATCCGCAAGGATTAATTGGTTATGTTAGCTCTAAAGGTGATATCGGAACTATAATTGTTAAAAGCGGCGACTTAGGCGAGCTTGACTTTGCTGAAGATTACGGTCAAACCGTTATTTCAAGCAATGGCAACATAGGCAAAATAATAGTGAAGGGCAAAAAAAGAAAATATTTCGAAAAAGGGTATGGAATTACTGCTTATCTCGGCGGAGGAAATATTTATGCCAATATTCTCGCCCCGAAAGGTTCTATTAAAAAAATATTTGCTAATAATAACATCGGATGGGAGAATATTGACGAACCGGCTATTATTTCAGCAGCTAATGACATTGATTCAATTAATATTTCGTGGTCAAAAATACGTGATGGTGATGCACCGACTTTTTACGCTAATGTTTTTTCCAAAGGCGATATTAAACGTATAGTTTTAAAAGGAGCTTATCTTGGTTCGGATGACTTACAAACCACTATTAACGCCAATAATATTGGTTCTGTAATCTGTAAATTATGGAGAGATTATTATCTCGATGACGGAGATCCCTGGGTTGATATTTATGGTGGAGATGTTTTTATCAATATTGTTGCGAAAAATTCTCTTAAAAATGTTTCGGGAGCAGGGGACTATTTCACTTCCAGAATACTCGCGGGCGCTGATATAAGTAAAATTTCTTACAAAGGATACAGAGATGAAGAAGGGGAGTTCTATGGTGGTGATATTGAAGATACTTTTGTTGCCGCAGGCTTAAACATAAACGGAATTAGAAATGTCGGTTCTTTGAAAAATGTTAAAGCGGGTAATGATATTCTTAATTCAATCTTCCTTGCCGGTTGCGTATATGCTGATGAAAAACCAGGATACCTCGGTAATATTGATAAAATAACAGCTAAAGGAACTATCGCGGATTCTATATTTGGCAGCATGGAAAGACCGGGCTTTAAAACTAAACAATTAAGAGAAAGACTTACATATTATATTAACGGCGTAAAAAAATAATAAATAATATCCAAGTGTTTGCAAAGTAAAAATAGCAAGGTTCAGGAATAGAATTTGAAAAAGCTGCAGTTACAGGTCCGGAATTTCCATCCGCATCCTGACCGTCTATAAAAATCATTTCAGTATCAGAATTGAATTCATTGATTGCAATATAAACACTTACCGTCTCTATCTGTGAATCAAAAATGCCGTCTTCCGGAAGCATCTGGTACGGAATAGAGTTTGAAATCCAATTTGGATAGCCAATACTCAATTCAGTCGAAGAAATAATTGCACCTCCATTTTTAGAGTCATCTATTTTTGCACTGACTTTTACAAGATTACCTGTCGCATAAGAAAAAGTCACTTCAGATACATCCGGCCCTTTAATTAGCATATAAGGCATACGGGCAATCTTAGCGGCGTAAAGAAGAGCAGGTCTGTTTTTAGGCCATTGCACAGAATCAATAATACTGTACGCCGGCATAAATGAGTTGCCAAGCTCAAATGTAAATGCAGGTACCCCAAGCTCACCGTACGTCCAATCGGTTGTGTCGCCTGCAGTTGGATATAAACCTGAGCTTGATTCGGAAGTGTAATGATTGTAAGTGGCAAATTTATCCCCAATCATTTTTAAAGCTGCATGATTTGGCGCGTTAGCAGAAGTATATCCCCAAGGCCAAAGCACAAGTTTACTGTAACTATGCATTGAAATAAGTATGCCCGTTGTGTTGGTCGGTGCGGCTTGATTTTCAATTCGTTGGTCGGAAAATAAATTTGTAAGAAAATTCTGCAACTCATATACTTCCGGCTCGGAATTAGTCGTTGATCCTCGATAAGTCATGTCGGAAGGATTGGAACTACTGCCCGTCAAGCCCCATTTATAGCTGTGATTTCTGTTTAAGTCAACACCGTATTGAGAACCGGAAAATGACGACGTGCCCGGCGGCCATACAGTTGAACCGTCATCATGGTTCGCGTTTTTTCGCTGTGAATATGGTATTCCGGAAGCTTGTTCCGCGCCCAATTCAACTATCCAATGACCTTCCGGATTAACACTTGGAACGATCCAGGTTTCCTGATAATCAACAATCCATCGTACATCAGCGTTGTTTTCATAATTCTGAGTGAGATAATCAATCATCCTCATCGCTACTTCAGGAGTCGTAATCTCCCGGGCGTGAATTCCCGCCATGAGAAAAAAAACAGGTTTATCCGCGTGAATCTTTTTATTTGTGATTTTTATCGCTAGAAGATCATAAACTTGTTGCGTATCACCGCCCGGAGTTAGATAAGTTGTGCCAAGTGATTTGCAGTACGCATCGCCATAATCTACAATTTCAGAGATGTAAGGATAAGCTGAAGTTATTGCTGCCATATCTTGATACAATTCATCAATCGTTCGATATCCCGAGCTGAAATTCTGCAGGGAAGATTGTGCCTGAAGTGTTTGTATATTATCGCGGCTAACTTTCCACCCGTCTTTTTTTAATTGTTCAAAAGCTGAATCATTAACGATAGCGAGGAAATATTTTTCAGTTACATTATTATATTCGAGAACATCGTAAGCGAGAAGCTTATTATAATCGCTAACATCATTATAATAGATTCTTGCCGTGAAGTGTTTGTTTGCGGAAATAATCAGAGTAAAAAAGAAAAGAAAAATTGACAGATGAATTTTCATTATAAATGCAAAAATGAATTATTCTAAAACCCTGATCAAAAAGGCTCTCGTCCCATTCCCGAAAAACTACGCTATCGGGATCGGAATGTCAAATACCTGAAAATCTTTATTAATCCTCATCAGGAAAATTGAAATTGACAAAAGGAATGAAGCTGTGAGGACTGTTCTGGATGATATTAACCAGACCGAACTGCATGCCGTTGAGACTGTCGCAGTAGTTAACAAGTCCGAACTGCATTCCAATAAAAGTGAATTTGCCTTTTCCACCGGTGTTGACATTAACCACAGCTGCATCGACACCTTGGAAATTCTTTGAGATATTGACAACTGATCCCTGCATTCCCACACCATCATCGCATTGGCTGTAGATAGCGCCCTGCAGTCCCACACCTTCTTTGCATTCGCAGTAGATCGCGCCTTGCAGTCCGGCAAAATACTTTGTCCAACTGCCGAAAATTGACGCTTCCATGCCATTGACTACTCCATATCCGGAAGAGATGGGGAACCCGAATTTCACTCCATGAACACGGGAATACTTGGTGGCCTGAGGGACTCCCGGAAAGAAAGCAAATTGTATGGGAATACTCTCGTCATCCAATTTGAGTTCTTTTTTTACGACTTTTGCCTTTTCACCAGCGAGAGCGCTGCCGGCAAAACAGGCGCAAACGATTGAGAGAATAATAAACTTTTTCATTGATATGTCTCCTATGTAATTATAAACGTATTACTTCTAACATATAATAACAAAAAAAATACTTTTTGTCAATTAAATACTGTCAGGTCGGAATATAAATTTTGTCAATGAATTTGTATTGTACCTAACGGCACGAGATATTATTTTTAATTGTTTTCTACATTTTTGACAAAAAATGTGATGACTCGTCCCGTAAAGGGGTAAAATATGAATAGCCACACGTGATAACGTGTGGTTTATGAAAAAACGGATGGCAGAATATTACAACACAGGGCATCCCCGCGTATGCCGGGGGTGTTCTGCCTTATTCCATTTTGCCTTATAGGCAAACTTTTGAGACTATGCCTTTTCGAGCAGGACCTAATCAGACGCTGTTAGAGTGATAATCCTGAATAGCTTTTACTCCAACACCGTCTTTGGCTTTTATTGATTCCATTCCATTTATCGCGGCTTCAATACCAGGCAAAGTGGTTATGCAAGGCACATTGTTTCTAACGGCATCCGTGCGAATTTTTGTTTCATCTACCCTGGCTTTATGTCCGGAAACAGTATTTAAAACAAGAGCTATTTCGCCATTAGTGATTGCGTCAATAATGTTTGGCCGCCCCTCAGCAATTTTATGAATCGGCTCGACAGGTAAACTGTTGTTCTTTAAAACTCGCGCGGTGCCGCGTGTTGCAATCAGGTCGAATCCGAGCGAAACGAGTCGCTTAGCAAGAGAAACAGCGTAACGCTTATCAAAATCTCTGACACTGATAAAAACTTTACCGCTTTCCGGAAGATTTAATCCCGCACCGAACTGAGTTTTTGCGAATGCGATTCCAAAATCAGAATCAATACCCATAACCTCACCGGTTGAACGCATTTCGGGACCGAGCTCGATGTCGCATCCCGGGAATCTGACGAAAGGCATAACTGCTTCTTTAACTGAGAAATAAGAGATAATTTTTTCTTCAGTAAAACCGAGTTCTTTTAATTTTTTACCTGCCATAACTCTTGCGGCAATTTTAGCGAGAGGAATTCCAATTGATTTGCTGACAAACGGAACAGTTCTGCTCGCGCGCGGATTAACTTCGAGGATATAAACCTGGTCGCCACGGATAGCGTACTGAACATTCATAAGACCGCAAACATTAAGTTCTTTCGCCATTTTTTTAGTTGCGGAGCGAATTTCATCAAGTATTTTATCGGATAATGTGTGGGGAGGAATAACACATGCTGAATCACCGGAATGCACACCGGCTTTTTCTATGTGCTCCATAATTCCACCAATAACTACTATATCGCCGTCCGCAATACAATCTACGTCAACTTCTACCGCGTCTTCAATAAATTTATCAATTAAAACGGGGCGGTCAGGCGTGATTTGTACCGATTCGGTTATATAAGTATGAAGCTCATCATCGCTGTAAACTATCTGCATCGCGCGCCCGCCGAGAACATAACTCGGTCGAACAAGAACGGGATAGCCGATTTGGCTTGCGACTTTTACCGCGGCATCAGCATCAAAAACAATCCCGTTCGGCGGCTGTTGTAAATTTAATTTGTGAAGCATCTGCTGAAAAAGTTCACGATTCTCCGCGCGATCAATTGATTCAGGTGACGTACCGATAATCGGTACTCCGGCTTTTTCAAGAGAAACAGCAAGATTAAGAGGAGTTTGTCCACCGAGTTGAACAATAACCCCATCACATTTTTCCTGTTCATAAATTGCCATTACATCTTCAAAAGTAAGCGGCTCGAAATAAAG
>QMOL01000076.1 GCA_003648225.1 Chlamydiota bacterium | reverse complement strand
TTATATTTTGGGATTCCATCAGTAATCTCAGCATGATCGTCAGGTTTAATATATAATTTAGACCACGATATCAGAGTTTTAACTTGATTGGGCGGCAAGAAATATTTCAGTTCATAACGTCCATATCTGTCTTTTTTCACTTACTCACCTTTTTTTTCTGAAACACCAATTTTATCCTACTAATAAGCAATTGCAACGGATTCATTTCCACAGTCGTGAATATAGCATTACCGGTCATTGAAACACTTAATTCCCTATTAGAATTATCAATTGGCACAAGCAAATGAAGTATAGACTGACCGAGCATAGGCACACTTTGCACAATAATATATTCAACTTTAGATTCTATAGAATAATTTTGATATCCTTTAAAATTAAGTAAAACTTTATCGCCGATATGAATTTTATCTTTAAAAACTATTGGAACAACAACTCGTGCAACAAGTTTTTCCTCATTCATGACTCTCAATAAAATTGCCGAATCACCGCTTGATCTTGTTATACGACCTTCAATGGGAGTTTTAACCAAATGAGCTGCAAGACGGCTGCGAACCAAATCCAACTCTCTTTCCGCTTCATCAAGTTCAGCATCAGCCATGGCAATAACACCCGGCGCGGCTTGCGATTTTCTGTATAGTGCGGCTGATCTGGCTACTTGAACATCTTGAAGTCGATTGTAATATTCAGATTCGTATGTTTGAAGTTCATCTTCGGAAAGGACACCTGTTTTAACAAGACCCCGCCGACGCTTAATCAAAGGAACATAAGTGGCAAGATTCGTTTCCGCGAGAGCCACATTAGCGAGTGCCTGTTCGTATCTTGCTTGAAGTTCACCGTTATGTAAGACGTTTGTTTGTTCAGTTAATTTTCTAACGCGTGCTTCAAATATTTTTTCATTTGCTTTATCGGTTAAAGAATAAAAGTCAAGAACATTCTCATTTTCTTTAACCCACGTTCCTTCAGTTAGATTCGATACTAAATTAACCGTTAAGATATCTTCATCGGGAAAACGATAAAGCCTCATCTCCTGAATTGCTTTTCTTCTGCCAAGTGTGTGACGAGTTACTATTTCACCCGGGCGGTCTTGTCTGACAATCCATTGTTCCGAAGCTTCCAGCTCGAAGGGGCCGGTAAGAGTGGTGGTTTGCGCTCGCATTAGTAAAATAATAACAACGCTCATTGCGATAAAAAGCAAAGCGAAGCGGAAGAATCTTTTAATAGATTCGGAGTGTAATTTCATGTTGATTATTTTTTCATTTGGTTCTATGAAAAGTAAATTTTATTTGATGTTAGACGTGGATATTTGACATCAAACATATTCCCTTCCAATAATTCATAATTTTTATCAAGCGCTTTTTCGTTCTTTTAAAATAAAGTTCATAGCCAACAACCCAATAATCCAAATCCCCCCTTCCGGAACTACACTGTTTACCCTTCCGGGTGTTCCTAAATTAATTGATGCAGCCCACGAACCCGGAAGACTATTATTAAGATTCCAGTCAAGTAATTCTAATGATGGACCATCACCATCCGGTTCTGTCGGCCAGGGTGATTTATCATCATAAGTCAGTTCATTAATTTTTTCACCGTTGGCAGTTTGCCAATTAATTAATTCACCGCCGTTATCAAGTCCTAATTCCGGAATAGAAACTAATAATGCATTGTCCGGAACCGCTCCGTAAACATCTATGACAGCTTGTGTTTTATCCGCGAGCACAATGTAACCGTTTGCAGGAACCATTAAAGGGCTCGGCAGTCTGTATTTATTTTTTTCATCGTGAAGCTGCCAATAACTAACATCAACGGCTTGGGTATTAAGATTAAATATTTCCACATATTCATAATCGGAAGTTATCGCGGCATTTTGAATCCAAACATTTGATGAATTGTACATAATTTCATTTATAACCATACCCGACAAAACAGGATTGTCATTCACAATATACAAATATGGCTCATTAGTACTGTCGGTCCACCAGCGTTGTGCCGTGTTCCCGTCATTATCGACGAAATCAAAATAGTAACGGACAACCATTCCATTATTAGTAGGTTGGATTGTGGCACTGTATTGATTATTCGCTCCGGCAATCATTTCCGAACCTGCAAAGGTTCCGCCATTATAATTTACATTAATAACGACAGAAGTCAACGTTGCAAAAGCATCTTTAACTGTAATTAAAATATTAACTTGTTCATCGCTTCTCGGACCGTCGGGAGTTCTGTCATGAGCTGTAAAATAGATTCCGTTTTCGCCGGAATTTTTCATACCTGGAGTTCCGCCGAGATTAATGCTTTTCTGCCAATTGGCAGCAAGAGCATTGTCATTATAGGGATAGACAAGTTCGATTGAATGACCATTACCGTAAGCATCGGGCCAATTTTGTCCGTCATTATATTCCACCTTGTCTTTTTTATTGCCTGCAGAGCTGCGAACAATAACAGTATCATTGCTGCCGAATTTGAAAGGAAGTGGTCCGACAATATTCGTTACAGCAGGATAAGCAGTTTTAAATTTATCACTGGAGTAGAAAACTAAAAAATCGTAGGGGTAAATTGTCGTTGCAGGCGGATTAGTAAATTGATTGCCGCTGCCGTCTTCAATAATCCATCCGCTAATATCTTTTATTTCATTATCATTATTAAAGAGTTCTACCCAGTCACCGCTGTCAAAAGTCGAGCCGTCTTTATAAACGATTTCATTAATAATAACTGCCGCATTAAGTAATGACGATGTAAGAAGTAGAAATATGATATTAAGTGTTATGAAGAGTAATAATGATTTTTCTAAGTGTTTTGTAATTCCCATAATGATTTTTCTAAGTGTTTTGCAATTCCCATAATGTTTTTTATTGTTATTTATGTTATAATATAACGAATTTTGCAAAACTTGTCAACCTTTGATAAATAAAGTAAAATTTTAAATTGAAATATATTAAATAATAAATGGAAAAAAATTAATTTATGTACAATTGGATAGTAAAAAAGATTATTGGCTCACGCAATGACAGGTATTTGAAAAAGATCAAACCTACTATTGCAAAAATAAACGAAATCGATGAACAACTTAAGCAATTAACTGACGAACAGCTTCAAGCCAAAACAGACGAATTTCGACAGAGAATCACCGCAGGCGAAACTACTGACGATCTGATGGAAGAAGCTTTCGCTGTTGTTAAAAATGCCTGTAGAAGAATGCTTGGGAAATGCTGGGATGTGTGCGGGGAAATGCGTGAATGGAATATGGTTCCTTACGATGTTCAGTTAGTTGGAGCAATTGTTCTTCATCGCGGCTGTATAGCTGAAATGGCAACCGGAGAAGGAAAAACCCTTGTCGCTATCATGCCGTTATACCTCAACGCGCTTACAGGCAAAGGTGCCCATATCGTTACAGTTAATGATTATCTTGCCAAACGAGATTCCGAATGGAACAAGGGAATATTCGAATTTCTCGGGCTTACAGTCGGATGTATTCAAAATCAAATGGACCCGGCACAAAGACGTGAACAATATAATTGTGATGTTACTTACGGCACAAATAGCGAATTCGGCTTCGATTATCTCCGCGATAACGGCATGGCAATGAGAAAAGAAGACCAAGTGCAGCGCGGCCACCATTACGCAATTGTTGATGAAGTGGATTCAATTTTAATTGACGAAGCAAGAACTCCACTTATCATTTCCGGTCCGGTTGGAGATTCAAAAGCGAGGGATTACGGAGAACTTAAAATGCTTGTGCAATCTATTGTCCATAAGCAGCAGATAAAATGTAACGATATGCTCCGCGAGGCGAAAGAACTTCTTACCAAAGGTGATGATGATAGTGATTTTGAGGCAGGCAGACTTATGTACAAAGCTCAAAAAGGAATGCCAAAACACAAACAGTTACATAAATTGCTTGAAGATCCCAAATGCAGAAGATTAATTGATCGGGTTCACGCGGATCTTATTTCTGATATGCGCCGGCGAGAAATGCATAAAATTCTTGAAGATTTGTATTTTTCTATGGATGAAAAATCAAATGAAGTGCATCTTACGGATTTCGGCCTCACAGAACTCTCACCGGATGATAAAAATAAATTCACGCTTCCGGATATCATTGTTGAGATACAAAAGGTTGATGAAGATGATTCGCTGACTCTTACTGAAAAAAATGAATTAAAAGCAAAAATCCAACAACATTACCAGGTGGTTAGTGAAAGATTGCACAGTCTTTCCCAATTACTTAGAGCTTATGTACTGTTTGAAAAAGATATAAATTATGTTGTTCAGGATAATCGCGTGATGATTGTAGATGAATACACTGGAAGAGTTCTTGCCGGAAGACGCTATTCAGATGGTTTGCACGGCGCTCTCGAAGCTAAGGAAAATGTGAAAGTTGAAGCCGAAACACAAACTTATGCTACCATTACTATTCAAAATTATTTCAGACTTTATGAAAAGCTTGCCGGAATGACCGGAACGGCCGAAACTGAGGCTGATGAATTTATTCAGATTTATAAACTTGACGTTCTTGTTATTCCAACTAACCGACCGATAGCGCGCGATGATTTTAATGATGTAATATACAAAACGCGACGTGAAAAATATAATGCTGTAGTAAACGAGATAATTGAATGTCACAAAATAGGTCAGCCGGTTCTGGTTGGAACTGTTACTGTTGACCAATCGGAACTTCTTAGCCGAATGCTTCAGCGGCGTGGAATTTCTCATAGTGTTCTTAACGCGAAACATCACCATCGGGAAGCAGAAATTGTAGCAAAAGCCGGGCAAAAAAGTGTCGTTACGATTGCAACAAATATGGCAGGTCGAGGAACCGATATTAAACTCGGCGACGGCGTTAAAGAAGTCGGCGGTCTGCACATTATAGGCACCGAACGACACGAATCAAGAAGAATTGACCGGCAGTTGCGTGGCCGCGCGGGAAGACAGGGTGATCCCGGTTCTTCAAGATTCTACGTTTCTCTTGAAGATGACCTGATGAGACTTTTCGGCTCGGAAAGAATTGCTAAAGTTATGGAACGACTTGGAATGAAAGAAGGTGAAGAACTTCAGCATCCTTTGTTGAATCGCTCTATCAGCAATGCTCAAAAAAGAATTGAGGAGCGGAACTTCGGAACAAGAAAACATACACTTGAATTCGATGATGTTATGAACCGGCAACGGTCTGTTATTTATGACTTCAGATCACATCTGCTTCAAGCCGACGACATTCGTGAAGATGTATATCAATTTCTTGGTGATACTGCCGGAAACATCGTTGATGATTTTACGGCAACACATCCAATGCTTGATGATCCGACAACTGATGATGTAAATAAATTTTTGGAAGCTGTTTTTGTAAGATTCCCTGTAAGATTAGACTCCGAAGACATAAAATCAAGATTAAAAGAGCCCGAAGCTCTTTATCAATATTTAAAAGACGCTGTTTTTAAAGCTTATCAAAGGAAAATCGAAATCGAAGGTGAGGAAAATATCAAAAAACTTGAACATTATGTTTTCCTTACTACTATCGACCATTTCTGGAAAGACCAGTTGTACGCAATGGACGGGCTTCGCGAATCGGTTTACCTTCGTTCATACGGTCAAAAAGATCCATTGATTGAATACAAACGTGAATCTCATATTTTATTTACCCAAATGATGGAAAATCTGGCCGGGGATATATCAAGCAATCTTTTCTCTTTAACTACCGCTCCGGAAAAAACAGAACAATTGATCGACCTTTCACGGGCAACTTATAAATTTGACGACTTGTCAGATGCCCATACAGCCGCACAAGCAGTTGGTCAAAAAGATATGAATTTACAGATGAGTGATGCCGCTTATTCAGGAGCCGGAGGAGCACACAGACAACAAACACTCGTGCGGGCTCAACCGAAAGTCGGCCGCAACGACCCCTGCCCATGCGGCAGCGGCAAGAAATATAAGAAGTGCTGCGGGAAAGCGTAAGGTATTTAAATATTCATTAGTTTTACTTCTCAAAAAATAAAAACAGGTACATGAAAATAAATTCTTCACGATAGCGAAGAATTTCTTCCGAACGACATTAAATAAAAACAAACAAAGCGATAATGAGTATATATGAAGCTATAATGTTAATATGTTTCGGATTAAGCTGGCCAATATCAATCACAAAATCCCTGCGAACAAAAATTGTTACGGGAAAAAGTCCCTTATTTATGATAATTTTGATGGTTGGATACTCAAGTGGACTTATACATAAACTTCTCTATTCTTATGATTGGATAACTTCTCTTTACGCTCTTAATTTAGTGCTGGTGTCAATTGATTTGTCGCTTTATTATAAATATAGAAACAATACAAAGTAAGCTACACGTAGTCACGTATGGCTATTCATGTTTTGCCTCTTTGGGCAGGTTTCCGCATTGATTTCAGCAAAATAATTCTTACTTCTTAAAAAGATTTTTAAGTTTACCCAGAAAATCGTGCATGTGTGGATGAGATGTTTCTGCGCATGATTTATCAAATTTCTCAAGCATCTCTTTTTGATCGCGCGTTAAACCGGTTGGCGTTTCAATATTTACTCTTACAAATTGGTCGCCTGTATATCCATGTAAGTCGCGCACACCTTTTTTCTTCATCCGGAAAAGTTTACCCGATTGTGTTCCGGCAGGAATCTTAAGCATTACTTTTCCATGAACTGTAGGAACTTCAATTTGGCAGCCGAGTGCGGCCTGCGGGAAAGAAATAGGCACTTCGCAAATAATGTTATTTCCTTCACGATGAAAAATCTCATGTTCGCGAACATGAATTATTACATAAAGATCACCGGATGGAGCGCTAAGAGTCCCCGCTTCTCCTTCTCCTGAAATTTTTAAACGCGAGCCGTTATCAACACCGGCAGGAATTTTAATTTTCAATTTTTTCTTTTTACGAATTCTTCCTGTTCCGTTACATTCATGACACGGTTTTTCGATAACAACACCCGTGCCTTTACAAATCGGGCACGCTTGTGCAACAGAGAAGAAGCCGCGAGTTACATGAACCTGCCCCTGACCGCCGCAATGCCTGCAAGTCGTTGGTTTACACCCTTCCTGCGCGCCAGTACCGTGGCACTTCCCGCACACGGCATATTTATTTATTTCAATATGTTTTTCCGTTCCGCGAACAGATTCCATAAAATCTATCTGCACTTCTACTCGAAGATTTGAACCAATTTGTCCGCCGGTTCTTGTTCGTCTTGCGCCACCACCGCCGCCACCAAATAAAGTTTCAAAAATACTTCCTCCACCACCGCCACGACCGCCGAAAAAACTTTCAAAGATATCACCGAACTCATCCGCATGTGAAAAATTGTTCCATTGAAATCCACCGGCGCCAAACTGTTGTTTTACTCCTTCGGCACCATACTGGTCATACATTCTGCGTTTGTTTTCATCACTAAGCACCTCATAAGCTTCAGAAACTTTTTTGAACATTTCTTCCGCGTGCTTATCGCCCTGATTTTTATCCGGATGATATTTCAGAGCTTTTTTACGATAAGCTTTTTTAATTTCATCAGCCGTAGCTGTTTTCGATACTTTGAGAAGTTTATAATAATCTTCCTGAGACATAGTTAAAATTGGATTATTTGGATTACTAAATTACTGAATTAATTGGATTCACTTCGTTATTAAATATTTAATCGGATTGTCAATTGCCGATTATATTGAACGCCATTGCATAAAGTGCAATTCGTGCGTTAGCGCCCTTCCGGTTCGGCGGCAACAACGACTCTTGCCGGTCTAAGAATTCTATCACGATATTTATAACCTTTTTGAATTTCCTGAATTACCGTTCCGGGTTTGTATTCATCTGTCGGCACCATTTGCATAGCGTCATGAACATTAGGGTCAAACTCTTTTTTTTCAGCTTCAATAGGTTTTACTTCATTTTTCTTAAGCAATTTTATTAGTTGATTATAAATCATTTCAATCCCCTGAACTATTACTTTTGGATCACTTTCTTTTTTGTCCGCTTCAATCACGCGACCGAAATTATCAGTGATTTCGAGTAAGTCGTAAAACACATCTCTAGAGCCGTATTTGATTAATTCGCTTCTTTCTTTAACGACTCTTTTTCTGAAATTTTCGAGTTCGGCAAGAGTATAAAGATATTTTTGTTTCCATTCTTCGCACTCATCAACTTTATTTTCGGAAACATTGTCAACTTGATTTTCATCTAAAGTTTCCTGAGTTTGTTCTTCATTCAATTCATTACTATCATTTTTTTTCTTTTTTTTCATAATATTACAACTCTTTATTTAATATTTTTAATTTATTTTCAAACAAGAACGATAACGCGCCCTGTGAATTATTTGTTCAATACAATCTTCCTCCGCTTTCTCTTTTCGGTCATATTTTATTCCAAGCGAAATCGACGGTTTATTATTCCCGTGAAAATCCGACCCTACTGTTGCAACAAGATCATACAAATATGCGTAACCAAGATAGCTTTGTGTTTCATCCCATCTGCTTGAAGCGGTAATAACTTCAATCCCCTGCAACCCGTAATTTACAAGCTCTTCAAGAACATTTCTGAAAACATCTTCAGAGTTTATCCTAAGTGAAACAGGATGAGCAAGCACAGGAACGCCTCCTGCTTCCAAAATCATTTTAATGGCGTTTTCAGGAGTAGGCAGAGTTCTTGATACATAAGCCAATCTTCCTTTTGCGAGATAATCATCAAAAGCCTGTTTCATATTTCTTACATAATTCTTCTTCATCATCACAGCCGCAATATGCGGTCGTCCAACAACATTATTATCTGCAAATTCAGCCACTTCTTCAAGAGTAATATCAAAACCTTTTTCTTGCAGCAAATCAATAATTTTAGGATTTCTTATATTTCTATTATCACGAATTTCTTCAAGGTTACTTAACGCTTTTTCTGTTCGTTCATCCCAAAACGGAAAATATCCGAGAATGTGCATCGCTCCATTTACATTGCCATTTGAAGGCACAGTATATTCCGCGCTGATTTCGAGACCGGCAATCGCCTTTATATTATGATTTTCAGCACTTAACAAAAATTCATGATTCCCGTCAATAGAATCATGGTCGGTAAGCGAAATGACATCCACACTTCGTTTCACAGCTTCTTCAACGAGCTGTGTGGGTGTAAAAGTACCATCTGAAAAACTGCTGTGAGTATGTAGGTCTATCATATCGGCAAAAAAAATCGCCTGTTAATTTTATTAGTTTAAATGAAAAAAGAATAAAAGTCCGATTCGCTTGTGGCTGTTTTTAATCAGGACTTTTCAGTTGTGTTTACAGAATTATAATCTGCTATTTCGATATCTTCCTGCATGTCTTGTCCTTGCTCATTCGATAATTTTGTAACTTCATCCTTATTATTATCAAGTAACTTCTGCAGTCGATGCCTTCCGGCTGTGAGACGGGCTACTTCTATTCGTATATCCCTTAAAAGATCTAATCCGAACGCTTCACGAACACTCCGCCGTACGGCAAGCTGAAGTTCTGCCACAACCGAAGCAACAGGTTGATTATCATTCAAATAAACTCTTGCGATAACGTTTACTTTTTTATGATCTTCTTCTGTTGTTACCGAAGCGTGATTTACAGGTTTGTAAGCTTTTATAACCGATTTTACAAAATTACTCAATGTTGCCGTTTCAATTACCACTGGTCCTTCCGCCGTATGATAAATCAGCGGCTCGATTTTTCGTTTCCTTGAGCGCAACTTTGCAAACAAAGCAATAAGAGGAACCAGAATAAGTATCGTAGCAACAATTCTTATATCATCACTTTTAATTATTTTTTCCACTTCAAGTATGTAACTGTTAAAATGTGTTTTCAATGACGGAAATATATTCAGCACGTACAAAACAATGCCGATTCCTATCGAAAGAAACCATAAAATCAGATAACAAAATTTCGAAATAGCTTTCCACATATTATTTTCTATACTTTTGACATCCATTCATCAACAAAATGCGTCGAATAACGTGTGCCGCGCACAAACGAAGGATGCTTTATTAAATTATATTGAAATGGTATCGTCGTCTTCACTCCCTCAATTTGAAACTCTCCAAGCGCGCGCAGCATTCTCCGAATTGCCGACATTCTATCTCTGCCGTGAACCATCAGTTTTGTAATCATTGAATCGTAATT
>QMOL01000075.1 GCA_003648225.1 Chlamydiota bacterium | reverse complement strand
CGCGATGATCATCGCCGCATTAGTAGAAAAATCTCCGTGCGAATTGTCTTTAGGATCCGTTAACGCTAATTTAATCTCGTCATTCGGATTGTTTAGCAATTCGGTAACAGTTTCAGTCAGAGCTGTTAATATTTTTTCTTTCATACTTTATAGTTTTATCAAATTCAGTCAACATAAATTGTCGATTGAGTACCTCACTTCGACCCAAAATGAGATGTTTGGCTACTTTAATCCGCGGCTGCCGGGTTTTACCGCTTCATCACCCGATTTGCACATTGGACATTCTTCCGGTTTGTAAGTTTCAACCTCCACTTTCGCGAGCGAATGAAAGGGGACACCAAAATCCGCTGTTCCATTGCTACGGTCAATTATTGATGCAACCGCGATAACTTCAACGCCGCGCGACTTTAACATTTCAGCGACTTCTTTCGCGGAACCACCGGTTGTAATTACGTCTTCAACAACAATTGCTTTTTCACCAGGCTTAACTTCGAAACCGCGGCGAAAAGTCATTTCCCCGTTTTCCCGTTCGGAGAAAATTGTTCTTGTTGATAATGCGCGCCCGACTTCCTGCGCGATAATCACGCCGCCCATTGCGGGACCTACGATAATATCAACTTGAGTTGTTGCGAAATTTTCGGCAATTTCTTCACCTATGATACTCGCAATGTCGGGATATTGCAATACTTTAGCGCATTGCAGGTATTTATTACTGTGCAATCCCGAACTTAAAATAAAATGCCCTTCAAGCAGAGCGTTACATTCTTTGAAAACTTTGATAATGTCCATTTTTTATGTTTATTTGTTTAGTCTGTTTAGTCTGTTTCACATTTTTTCAATATTTCAATTAATTTATTCACCGCATTTTCTGCAGAAACTTTACATATCTTTTCGCCGTTTCTGAAAATAATTCCACAATCTTTTCCGCCCGCAAATCCGATGTCTGCTGAACTCGCTTCGCCGGGTCCGTTCACCACGCAACCCATCACGGCGATTTTGCAATTTTTTTTATTAATTTCCGTATTATTTTTTATTTTCTCTTCCAATTCTTTGGAAATTTTCAGTACATCAACTTCCGTTCGTCCACAGGTTGGACAACTAATAATTTCCGGACCGTAGGGTCTTAATCCAAGCGATTGCAGGATTTTCCGACCTACAATAATTTCTTCTTCCGGTGGTCCGGTGAGAGAAACGCGAATTGTATCCCCAATACCTTCAGCGAGCAGCGCGCCGATTCCAACGGAAGATTTAATTATTCCGGTATTTGCCGAACCTGCCTCGGTAATTCCGATATGCAGAGGATAATCACACAATTCAGCTAATTTTTTATACGCTTCAAAAGTTTCCTGAACAGAACTTGCTTTCACGCTGATAATAATGTCGTGAAAATCACATTCTTCAAGAATCGCTGCCTGAGCAAGTGCGCTTCTGCACATTGCTTCACCGAGCGAGATTCTTTTTTCACGAACCGCCTGAGCAAGCTCATTTTCCAAACTGCCCGCGTTAACGCCGATTCTGATGGGCACATTTTTTTCAATTGCCGCTTGAGCGACTATTTCAACATTTTTTCTATCACCAATATTCCCGGGGTTGATTCTTAGTTTTGCTACACCGGCTTCAATGGCTTTTAATGCCAACCGATAGTCAAAATGTATATCGGCAACTACCGGTATGGGAGAATTATTCACAATTTCCGGTAATGCTTCTGCCGCTTTAATATCCGGCACAGCTACTCGAACAATATCACCTCCGAGCTTATGGATTCTGTTGATCTGTTCGAGTGTTCCAGTCGCGTTTCGTGTATCGGTATTGGTCATTGACTGCACCGATATTAAATTTGTTCCTCCAACCGGAACATTTCCTATCTTAACAACTCTTGTCTTATTTCTTTTATTAAAAAGCATTATTTAATTTCCTTTAAACCATCCGTGCTGTAAAAATGAAGTCGCAAGATTAAGCACCGGTTTTATCGTTAATGCTTTTTTACAGGTCAGCGGAGTGTAAATGACTTCCCGCGCTTCCTTAAGCATATATCGCGGAACATAAAGTGAATCGTGAATTTCCTGATTGTTATATATTCCGCCTTTTCGTGGAGCTTTAGTTCCCGTAACAATTACCCCGAACGGTATCGGTGGAATTCCACAGAAAGTCGGGAATCCATGCGGCCCTTCCGCAAGTTGAGTGAGAGGAACACCATATCGATAATGTCCCAGCCAGCCGATTTTTTTATTTCTGTATTTATCGGATTTGTGAAACGGGTCCGAAATAATAAGGCATCTTCTTGCCGGAAGAAGTTTGTAGTGACTAACGTAATATCGGGTGACCAGACTTCCGAATTCATAACTAAGAAAACTGACCGCAATATTTGTTTCGTCTTTTACAATTTCTGTATCCACAAAAACTCCAAGCATCATAGCTGCGCGATCAATAGTCCATTCCTTCACGGAGTATTTAAAAACATGAGGAACTAAACCCGCTTCTTCGAGAGAGTTGGCGATGATTTTATTGCGCTTCCCCGAATCACAGAAACCTGAAACTATTATTACATGATGATTATGTTTATCCAAAGACATAATATAATAAATAATCCCTTTATGCGGCACAAATACATTTGTATCGCAATAAGAGATGTATACTTAAATTTAAGTTTAAAATCATTTCCTAAGTTCATTTATATTCTTTTTTATTATACCAAAGACGTATTTGTAAAACAAGACGCAGGAAATATCAGGCTTTTTGGATGCCGGCTGTAGCAAACCTCATTGAAGTCGGAAAATAACCATCAGCCAACGGTATGAGATACACAAATATATTGTTATTTGGTATAATATTAATATGTAAAGTAAAGAATATATTTTTCGCCTTTGTTTTGTAAATACACCGGGAACAAATACACAAAACAATAATGAAATGACATTTACCAATTACCAACAATTATGAAAAACTTATTTCTCCGATTACCTATTACCAATTACACGTTAATGCCTTGCGTATGTCTTGCACGATTGCTTCTTCTCTCTATTCTCTTTTCCGGTGCTGCTATAGCGGGATACTCTAATTCATTCACTTTTGCTCAAATTTGTGATCCTCAACTCGGTTTCGGGGAAAGCTATCGACACGATATTGAAACTTTTAAGCAAACAGTAGAAAAAATAAACGGACTAAAACCCGATTTCGTTGCTATTTGCGGTGACCTGGTTAATTCTCCGGACGATAAATCGTATTCAGATTTTAAAAAAATAAATTCAGGTTTTATAGTGCCGTCTTATTTGATTTCAGGAAATCATGACGTCGGAAATACTCCTACAGAAAAATCATTGAATTATTACAGAAAACAAATAGGTAAAGATTATTATTCATTTAAACATAAAGGTTTGACTTTTATCGTTCTAAATTCTCAATTATGGAAATCTCCCGTTAAAGGCGAAACTGAAAAACAGAACCTATGGTTGGAAAATACTCTCAATGCGGCAAAAAAACAAATGAGCCCGGTGGTTGTTTTTCAGCACTATCCTTTGTTTTTGGAAAATCCTGATGAAACAAATCAATATTATAATATACCACTAAAAATAAGAAAAAAACTCCTCCGCTTGTTTGACAATAATAACGTTGTCGCCGTTCTCGGCGGACATGTTCATAAAAAACTTGTTAACAAATACAAAAATATAAAATTCGTGAATGGTGAAACTACTTGTAGAAATTTTGACGGCCGGCCACTAGGATTTAGAGTCTGGAAATGCAGCTTTCTAAAATCCGATAATGAAAAAAAAGTTGAAACTGAATTGTCAAATAAATTCATTCCAATTGATACTGAAAAAATTGATGATAATCTCGCCGGACGTGACCTCTTTAATGATTCATGGGTGGCAACAGACGCCCTTGGTAGAAAACTTCCCGGATATGAACAGTGCGGCGCCGCTAAATCAAATATGTTTGTCGGAATCTTTTACTGGACATGGCATCATACTAATCATCTTGGACCATTTGATGTGACTAAAATTATCGCGGAAGCTGAAAAAACAGGCAAATTGCCAAAGTGGGGACCGTGGTACAGCGGGCATCACTGGAGTGAACCCGAACTTGGTTATTACATCAATCAGGACCCGTACGTAAACCGTAAACACGCATCGATGCTGGTTGATGCCGGTGTGGATGTGATTTTTTTTGACACAAGCAATCCGCCGTTTACGTTCCGTGATGAATATATGGCACTTTGCAAAACATATGAGAAAATTAGAAACGAAGGCGGAAAAACTCCGCAAATCGCTTTTTTAACCCCTTTTGGTGACCCTTCAGCTGTGGTTAATGAACTCGCAACTAATTTTTACGGCAAAGGACTTTATAAAGATTTATGGTTTGTCTGGGAAGGTAAACCGCTTATCCTCGCGAATCCAACATACTTTAAAAATAATCCGGCTATCTCAAATTTCTTCACCTTCAGATGGTGCCTTGCAAGCTATTTCAAAAAACCTTGGACTTCAAATCAGTGGAGCTGGTTGAATGCTTATCCTCAACATGTCTTTTATAACTCAAAAGGTGAAGCTGAACAAATGTCGGTTGGCGTAGCACAAAACGCGATGAACAATGACCTCGCTTGTATGAGCTGTAAAAAAGGCGCAATGGGAAGAAGCTGGCATAATAATAAGAAGGATACAAGAAAAAATGCGGTGAATTATGGACTTAATTTTCAGGAACAGTGGGATAGAGCACTGAAAATTAATCCCAAATTCATTTTTATTACCGGATGGAATGAATGGATTGCAGGGAGATTTGACAAGTTTTATAAATATACCGCCGAAAATGACAGCTACTACACTAACGGAATCTTTGTCGATCAGTATAATCAGGAATATAGTCGCGATGTGGAACCGATGAAAGGCGGACATACAGATAATTATTACTACCAGCTTATCGCAAATATAAGAAAATATAAAGGCGTTCGGCCTCCGCAAAAATCTTCGCCTCCCAAGTCAATATTGATAGATGGAAAATTCAATGAATGGAAAAACGTTCAACCTGAATTCCGCGATACGCTTGGCGATACCGCACACCGTGACTTTCGCGGATATGGTAAAACACATTATACAAATAAAACCGGTCGTAACGACATTATTACTTCAAAAGTTACTTATGATGACAGTAACATATATTTTTACGTGAGAACACGTGAAAAACTTACCCCGCATACCGATAAAAACTGGATGCTTCTTTTTATTGATAATGATCAAAATAAAAAAACAGGATGGGAAGGTTACGATTTTATTATAAACGGAAAAGTGATAAATGATGGAACAACCACCGTTATGGAAACAAAACACGGGTGGAATTGGAAAAAAACAGGGGAAATATGCTATAATTATTCCGCCGATAAACTCGAAATGAAAATCCCACGGAATATTATTGGAATGACAAACAATAATATTAAATTAGATTTTCATTGGGCAGATAATATCCAGAAAAAAAACGATGTGACCGAATTCGCCGTCAGCGGCGATAGCGCGCCAAACAGAAGATTTAATTACCGATTTGAATCCCTATAACGATTCCTGTATCGTTTTACCAATTATATTAATCTTATACGGCTTGCTTATAAATGCTCCCGCGCCTAACGATTGAGTCTCTTCAATATCCGTGCTGTTGGAATAGCCGCTTATAATTATTGCTTTTTGTCCGGGATGAATTTCCACTATTTTCTCGTAAGTTTCTTTGCCGTTCATTCCTTTTCCTAAAATCATATCAATAATAATCAAATCAACATAATTACTTCTTAAATATTCAATAGCTTCTTCTCCACTTGAAACAGCAACGGGTAAATAACAGAGCAAAGATAAAATATTGCAAAGAAGCTCGCGCTGAACAGGCTCATCATCAATTATTAGAATTTTCTCTTTATTCCCCGTGTAATTCGTGTAAGGCATTTCTTCGGTTTCTGTGTCGGCTGACCTGGCTACCATCGGAATATATAAATTAAACGTAGTTCCAAAATTACCGGTTGATATATCAATATAACCATTATGATCTTCAATAGTGTTCCATACAATTGATAAACCAAGTCCCGTTCCGCTTCGACCAAGAAATTTTTTCGTGTAAAATGGTTCGAAAATCCTATCTAAATCTTGCTTGGTAATACCAATACCATTATCCGTAATCGTTAAAACTGCGTAATCACCTATATTAATGTTATGATAATTGCTTATGGGCTTATCTAAAAATTGTCGCGAACTCGATATGGTAATAACTCCATTGCTGTTCACCGCTTCATATGAATTTATCAGAAGATTCATAATCGATTTGTTTATATGAACCGGTGAACAGTTGATCATAAGCACTTCGTTTGTCAGTTTAGTATTTAAAGTTACATTTGGATTTTGTTTCTTTAAATACATATATTCAGGAGAAACTAAAATGTCAGCTATGAATTTATTGAAATCACATGCCTTTTTCGACGCCGCTACTCCGCGCGCTACAGTTAATAAATCGGCTACAATTGCTGCCGCACGCTCACCGGACTTCATAATAATCGAAAGCGGCTTGCGTAATGTGCTGTCAGGCGGTAAACTGTACATCAAAACTTCCGGATAAGTTATAATACCGGAAAGAATATTATTTAAATCATGAGCTACACCGCCGGCCATTAAACCAATAGCCTCTATCTTTTGTGAACGGTGAAGCTTTTCTCGAAGTTTATTGCGCTCATTCTCGGCGTCCTTTCTCGCGGAAATATCTCTCCAGACAGTATGAATGATTCTCTTGTCATGTGTCGATATAGCAGTTAATGACACATCCACAGGTATTTCTTTACCCTTTTTGGTTTTGTGTACCCATTCAAATATACAGGTACCTTTTTCATAAGTTATATCCAATAACTCTTTAGCTTTTATCTTTGATTCCTTACCGTCAGGCTGATACTCAGGAGATAACTCCGTGGGATGCATGTTTATCATTTCCGATTTGTTGGCATATCCAAGCATCTTTACTGCCGCCTCGTTACAGTCAACAAACTTGTAATCTTCAATGATTAACATTGCGTCAACTGATTTCTCAAAAAAAATTCTATACTTATCATTATTTCTATAATCATCAGAAATTTTCATCAGTCGTTGTTTCCTTTGATTGGGTTAATTACCTGAAGCGCTGACAGCTCGTGTGATATTTAATTAATGTATCAAGTCGGGACTTAATCATGTTATTAACCGCTTTTATCAGTTTTAAACTCCGCGAACCGAATGCATAAATGCCCGAATCTTTTCCTTGTCTTTTATTCCAAATGATTTTTCTACTCCGCCTGCAACATCAACTCCAAAAGGTCTTACCCTTCGAATCGCTTCACCAACATTTTCAGCTGTTAATCCACCGGCAAGAAGTAGGGGAATGCCATATCGCTTCGCCTTAACAGCAAGCTCCCAATCCGATAATTCACCTGTTCCGCCAAATTGACCGTGAATTGACGAATCAATAATAATCATCCTTGCGAAATCATATTGTTTGATTTCATCAAGTTGATTCTCGTTTCCAACTCTAAAAGCCCGAATGACTTTATCACCCCATTTCTTACAAAAATTTGCGGTCTCATTACCATGAAATTGTATCAAATCAAGGTCAAGTTCTGAATTTATTCTATCGATTTCTTCTTCAGGCGAATTAACAAATAAACCGACTCTTAATATATGACCCGGCAATTGTTCGATTATTCCCGCGGCTCTTTCAGGATCTATGTACCTTTTAGACCCTTTGTAAAAATTAAAACCAAGCGCGCGAGCACCAAGGTCAGCTGCAGATATAGCATCTTCCCGCCGTGTGATTCCACATATTTTTACAAAAAGCATTGGATAATTGGATTGATGGCCACGCTAAAAATATGGCCGAATTATTGGATTGTTGATGCTTTTACTAATCTATCAATTCTAACATACAGTTCGCTTAACTTGTGCTTAGTAATGTTCTAACCGCGTCTGAAACATCTTCCTGCCGCATAAGTGATTCACCGACTAAAACAGCTTTAGCTCCCGCACTTTTTACCCGTGCAATATCAGCAAAAGTAAAAATTCCACTTTCACTGACAAGTAAAGATTTTTTTGGAGTAAGTTCGGATAGCCGATCCGTTGTTTCCAAATCAACTTCAAAAGTATTAAGATTTCTGTTGTTGATTCCAATAAGGCGCGTGCCACAGTTAATCGCCATCTCCATTTCTTTTTCATTATGCGTTTCCACAAGTACATCTAATCCAAAATCATGAGCCTGAAGATAAAGCTCGTTAAGCTGACTTTGCTCAAGCATCGCCGCAATTAATAGTATCGCATCAGCACCGATCTTATAAGTTTCTTCTACTTGAATAGGATGAATAATAAAATCTTTCCTTAAAACGGGAAGCGAGCAGACAGCGCGCGCTAAATGGATGTTTTCATTATCACCTGAAAAATATTTCTTGTCCGTGAGGATAGAAAGACAATCTGCACCTCCTCTTTCATAGTCTGAAGCAAGTTGAGACGGGTTGAAATCTTCGCGAATTATCCCTTTTGACGGTGATGCTTTTTTTATTTCCGCAATTAAACCAATCGGCTCCTTGTCGGTTAAAGCGCTAATAAATCCTCGCGGCATATCAATTCTTTCAGCCGGAATGCCTTTGAGTTTAAGTTTGGCTATTTCATCAAGCTTTGTTTCAAGAATTATTTTAAGTATATTATTCATGAGTTTATAATCTCTGTTCCAACTTATCTTCCAATGCATACATTATACGTAAAATACGTGTAAATAGCAAGAAATGATAAATTATTCTAAATTCAGCATCATATAAAAATAAAATAAAAAATTCCGTGTCGTGGTCAATCACTGACTTAACTATGACATTTCCATGACAACTTTTACTTTTTCTTTTTGGTATAATGTTCCCGTGAAAACTTTCAAAAACAAAAAACGCTCCTACGAAAAAAAAACAAAGAATAATCTTACGGCCTTCTTTGCTGTCGTTCTGCCGCTTTTCGCTATCGCCTTGTGGGCGTTTATTTTTTCAATTAATAGTTACAATCAAACCCGCAATTACAGGGAAAATGAAATTACTGTTGTGATAAATTCCTTTGCGGATTCATTATCATACTGGTGCATTGCAAATTTCACCGCGGAATTCGAGGAAAATCCCGCTAATATAAATTTCGTAAAAAAATCCGCGTTACTGATAATAATGAAAATCCCGTCTTCCCGGATTTCTCGTATAAACTTATTCAATGTGATACATCCGATTATTCACGAATTGTAGAAAACTATTTTCCGGAAACTAAGTGGAACACTATTCCGGTGGCTTCTATTACAAATGATTGCGCGACTTACGTGGTTAACGAAAAAATCCTCGCAAACGCTCTTACTAAAATTCCCGCCGTGCAAATCGCTCTTGCCTGGAAAATGGCTTCTGATGCGGTTCGGCGCTCCCAAACTAACCGCGCGGTAGAAATTTATCAACTAATGCAAACTGTTTTTGAGAATTATGTCGATATAAACGGTTTTCCGGTAAAACTTACCGCTCAGCTTGAGCAATTAAAACTCCGACCCGATGAAAATAAATTGCGCGAATGTTTTACGGATGTTATTTCTCATTACGATTTTCGTGATTTACCGGACACGCGGAACGCTGTTGCATCTCTTTTCAATAACACACCATATTATAATAGAGTAAAAAATTATATTTTATCGTCAAACGAAAAACCTTTTAAATTTTCTTTTGACGCTGACTCAAAATCATTGCTTTGCGATGCGTGGTTTCAATCAACAATTCTTGTCGATCGCATTCAACATAATTGGGCGATTGATACCGCCGGAAAAGCAAGCAACGCTCTCGTTAAAATTATTGTTCGGTCGCAGGACGAACCGGCCCCCATTGGAGAATTTCTTTCAACAAATATTTTTGGAAGTGTTTTGTCAATAATTCCTTTTGACGCGGAAAAATGGGAGAAAAAATATAAAACTAAAATAATGATCCAAATCGTTCTGCTATCAATATTCTTGATCGTGCTTATCGGTTTGACTGTTCGCGCCGTTAAATTCGCCCGCGCGGAAAGCTCATTAACAAATCAGCAGCTTAATTTTATCGCCGCGGTAAGCCATGAACTCAGAACACCGATTGCCACAACACGTGTTCTCGCGGAAACAATCACCCGCGGTGTGATTGAAAATCCGGACGAACAGAAAGAATACGCGAATTTGATTGTTTCGGAAAGTG
>QMOL01000074.1 GCA_003648225.1 Chlamydiota bacterium | reverse complement strand
ATAAATATCTGTTTCGGATGTGCTGTGATACCAACCGCTTGTATCAATAACGGGTCGGGTCGGATCAAGAATTTTTGTCAACCGAACGGTTGCATTTTGAATTTCAGAAGCTTCTTTTGGTGTTTCGTTATAAGGGCACCAACCGACTATTGACGGATGATTATAATCTCTTTCAACAATTTCTATCCACTCATTCATTGCAGGCAATTTCGCCGCTTCGTCATTATGATTCATTCCCCAATTTGAATATTCGCCCCAAACTATATAGCCCATTTTATCGGCGTGATAGAGAAATCTTTCTTCAAAGACTTTTTGGTGAAGTCGTGCTCCGTTAAATCCTGCCGCCATCGAAATTTTAATATCATTTTTTAGCGCGGCATCATTTGGCGCAGTCCATATACCATCCGGATAAAATCCTTGATCAAGGATAAGTCTTTGGAATATTTTTTCCCCGTTAATTAGGACACTTTTGCCTATAACTTCGATTTTTCTCTGCCCGAAGTAAGATTTAACTTTATCGATTGCGCGTTTTTTTTCAATTAATTTCAGATTCAAATCATAAAGAAACGGATTTTTAATTGACCATATCTTTTGATTTTTGAGCGGGATTGTAAATTTTGTTATTATACCGGCTTTAACTTTTATCTTCGCGACAACATTTTTATTTTCGTAGATTTCCGCGTTTAAAATCAGATTTTTTGTTTTTCCGTTTATTAGTGATTCGATATGAACACATTTATTATCAGGATCAGGTGTAATTTTAAATTTCTCAATATAAGTTTTACTCACAGCTTCCAACCAAACAGTTTGCCATATTCCAGTTGTTCCAGTATAAAGACAGCCATAACTTTTTAATTTATCCGATTGTTTTCCACTTGCCTGAATACCGCTGCGGGTATCATCAAAAGCATTAACGACAATTGTATTTTCATTTTTTTTTAAATATTTGGTAATTTCAAAAGAAAAAGATGCCTGCCCGCCAATGTGAATTCCAACAAAGCAACCGTTAATCCAGACGCGAGCGCGCCAGTCAACAGCTCCAAAATGGATTAGTATTCTTTTAGTTCCCCAGTTTTCTGGTATTGAAAAAGAGCGTTTATACCAAACAGATTTAACAAAATCTTTTCTGTTTATGCCTGACAGTTCACTTTCGCGGCAAAACGGCACGACGATTTTTTCATCAAATTTTTCAACTGAGAGATATTTTTTATCAGCTTTTTCCGACACAGAATTTGTTTCAGTAAATTCCCACTCACCATTAAGATTTTGCCAAGCAGAACGGGCTGCTTGTGGTTTTGGGTGTTCGTATCTTGGAATTTGCATTTTCATTTTCAATAATTTCGTTATAGTTTTGTTACGATACAAATAGATGAACATACATTGTACTCATAATCACTTTTTTTGTCAACCATTTTATCTCCGGCAATTTTGTGAATTTATGGTATAATGTTCTAATCAAAAAACGTGGAATAATTTTAATATGAAAAAAACTCTCTTCATAATCATTTTTTTTATTAGCGCCTATATAGCTTTTCCGTCTTCTAACGATATTGGAGATTTACCCTAATCAGAAAACAATTATAACCAGTGGATTTTCTGAGAACGATAATGTTAAAGAAGCGCTACAACTCGGCGCGGGCAGTTATATCAAGAAGCTATATAATGTTGAAAATTTAGGAATGGCAATAAAGAAAGAATTGACTTCTAAATAGTCGGTTGAGTTTTTTCTATAATATCGGCGGCTGGTCGGCCTGACTGGATAAGGTTTGTCATTTCCGCCATTTCCGGTGCAATATGTTTAAAGAATTTTTTGTATCCCGCGCAAAGATAATTCAGTCCCGGATCTCCTTGTTTGGTTTTTAGAAACCGCTGTTTCGGACATCCGCCGTTACAAACAAAACGAACGCTACATTTTAAGCAGAAGTCAGGTAAAGCGTTAAATTTATCGTTTCCAAATTTAATTTGCTCGGGCGAGAAAACAATTTGTTCAAGTGATTTTTCAAGAATATTTCCCCGATTATATTTTGGATACATGAAATGGTCACAGGCATAAATATCTCCGTTATGCTCAAGGATTAACGCATTACCGCATCGAGGCGCGAAAGAACAAAGTCCCGGCGAATAGCCGACCCAAGCCGACAAAGCCACGTCAAAGATTTGGACAAATATTTTGCCGACATCTTGCTTTATCCATTCATCAAAAATAGAATTCAGGAAATTACCATACTGTCGGGGCTGAACACTCCATTTTGTTACTTCAGAAGCTTCAGGTTCTTCATCAAGTTCCGGCGGAACGGCGAGTTCTATGCCAAGTTTATTCGCTTCAACGTCAGGCAATCTTTCGACAATGGGAATAAACTGCATAAAATCTACGCCGATAGATTTCAGGAAATTATAAACTTTAAGGGGATTACTTCCGCTCAATCTGTTTACACATGAAAGGGAGTTGAAAGTGACACCGGAGTTCTTCATTTTTTCGATTGCCATAACTACAATTTCAGTTGTTGGATTTCCTTTTTTGTCAACGCGAAATGCGTCATTAATTTCCGGTGGTCCATCAATACTTATACCAACGAGAAAATGATTTTTTGAAAGGAAATCGCACCATTCGTCATCAAGAAGTATACCGTTAGTTTGAAACGCGTTAGAAATTTTTTTACCGTTTGAATATTTGTTTTGAAGTTCGACTGCTTTTCTAAAAAAGTCAATTCCCATTAAAGTCGGTTCTCCTCCCTGCCATGCGAAATTAACTTCATTTGCCGGATTAGTTTCGATATAGCTTTTCACAAATGTTTCGAGAATCTTATCCGGCATTTTATATTTTTCATTATCCGGAAAAAGATGTTGCTTTTCAAGATAAAAACAATACTTGCAGGAGAGATTGCAAATGGGGCCAATTGGTTTTGCCATTATGTGAAAAGGAATTTGTTGAGTAAAATTCATAATAGGGTTTTAATGTATTATTTAAAAAATGTCAATTAAAAATTTTTAGAGCACCATAAGAATGCGGACTTTCAGCAAGAATCATCAATATTCAAGTGAAATTGCCACGCTTCTCATTATTAAAAGGTATTAGACTTTTTCTGTTGAATATTTTTTACTGAATATTTTTCTATTTAAAGCGCTATAGTATTTTTATTTTAGCGCTTATGCCCCGTTCCTTTCTATTTCATATATTTATTTATATAAGCTTCATTCGCGATGATAGAATATTTCCAATCGTTTGTTATAGGAAAGACTTTGATGTTTTTAAGCCATGCTAGATATTTTGTTTTTGTATATGCAAGAACAGGTTTATCATTGGTGAAAATATTAATAAATCCATTCTGGTCATACCAAATATTTTCATCACAAGGCCAATTAGTAGGAGTGGCATACTGTTTTTCATCACGAATATAATAATCGATTATATGTTTCGCGCTTAAATCTAAACGAGTGTTTGACGTTGCATATCTCATATCTCCAATAACAAGAGAACTTGAAATATTGCGTTGCAGTGTAAACGGAATTGCCATATCATGAACAGAATATTGAACAATAATATCTTCAGGATGCGCCAATTTATTAAGTTCATTTATTAATGCCGGATGACCGATTTGAGGATTTGCTACTCGAACAATCAGTCCGGTGCCAATAATTATAATGATACTTGAAACAACAAGCATATTTCTGATTGACTGCCATTTGTAGAAATATATAATTAAAGCGGATATCGCGGCAAGCAGAGCAACAAAAACGCACCAAACAGGAATTGACGGTTCAGGGAACATGTGTTTTGACAACTTAACACCGGCCATAAAAATTATCGCGAAAACAAATGTCGTTATTGTAAGAGCGGCAAAAGTTATTGAGTAAAGAATTTTAATTTTTTTACGGAGTAGAATATAATATTCCGCGAATTGGTCTGTTGAAATTCTGTATAGCCACAAGCCGAAGAACAATCCTACACCCGAGAAACTCAACAGGATATATGTAGGGAGTTTAGAATCGGAAAAAGAGAAAAAGATAACGGGGAACAAAGCCCAAACGCCTGCGAGCAGCAACCAACTTTTATCTTTTTGCCAGGCGGATTTGTGTTTGTAATAAAATTGAGCGGCGAAAGGCATAATAAGAGTCCACGGCAAAGCTCCGCCAAGGAAGAGAGGAAAGAAATACCAGAAAGGTTTACTTCGTTTATGAACTTTTGTAAAATAGCGGAGAATATTTTCGTGAATAAAAAAGTAATTAGAAATTCCCGGCAAACGTTTTTCGGCAAAATAATAATAAGCATATAAAACAGCAATAGACAAAATCCAGAAAACCGGATTAATAATAAAAATTAAAAACTTTTTGAAGTTACCAGTTAAAATCGCCCATAAAAAAACAATACCGCCGACAATAATCAGACCGGCAGGCCCTTTAGTCATCATAGCCCCGCCAAGGGATAACGAAGCCGCTGTGCCGAATAACCAATAGCTTTTCTTTGATTCGCTAAGAATAACGCGAATAGAAAATAAAATGGTAAGTCCCATAAAAAAAGAAAACATCGGATCCATAGTAAATAACTGACCAATCCCCGCTGCCGCCAGTTGCGCGAGAGCAATTATTGAAGCAACGAGAGCGGCGGTCTCACCAATGAATTTTTTCAATAACGCGAATATGCCGATTGAGAGAAAAAGCATTGAAAGCGCGGAAACCATTCTACCCACCCAGATTTTCGGTCCGAATATTTTGAACCCGGCGGCACTTGCCCAATTAAACAGCGGCGGTTTTTCCGGATAAGGCATTCCATTGATTCTTAAAACAAGCCAATCACCGGATACGACCATTTCACGGGAGATTTCCGAGTATCGCGCTTCGTCAGGCTGATGCATGGGATGAAGGAAAAGCGGCAATGCATAAAGAGCGATCCAAACAGCAATAATGAGTAAATATTTTGTCATATTAGTTATTAGGTATTAGTTACTATTTAATGATTTTATGATTTGGTAATTTAAAATCGTTGCAATCATATAAATCATATTCATTATAATAATATTATTATACCATATTTTCGAAAAAAAAAGAGATTATTTCAGTCCCGCTTTTTTATTTACCAGAGCGTTAATAGCGGTTTCGACATAACCCTGAAGTTTTTCTTTAAATTCCGCTTCGACTTTCGGCTGATTTGTAATAGTTTCAAAACTCCAGGGAACTAAATTATACTTATATAATCCCTGTTGTTTACGGCTTGTAAGTGAAAAGAATTTGTTGCCTGAAATGTAACTCGCAACCTGCGAACTTCCGGTTGGTTTGATAACAGCCCACCCTTTATCACCCGGAGGCAATCTGAACAAATCACGTCCCCAGCATTGGTTTGTAGGAGAAATATCAAGAAGACCGATTGCAGTAGGTAAAATGTCTATCTGGCTTCCAACCGTGTGTCGTACTTCCCCTGCGTGAGATTCGTCTCTAGGATAATAAAAGAATAACGGGATATGTTGAATAGTTATATCCATTAGGGTATCGGGTTGAAGATACGCGAAACTATGGTCGCCAAGAATTATAAACAGAGTATTTTTAAACCATTTTTTCTTTTTGGCTTTTTCAAAAAAATTACCCATAGCCCAATCAGTATATCTAATTCCCTGCAATCTTTTTGAAAGCGATTCGGGACCAACAATTCCTGAGAAGGGAGCTGGAGGAGGTAAGTCATAAGGGGCATGATTGCTCAGAGTTTGCAGGAAAGCAAACGCCGGACCTTTTTTTGTCATCTCATCAATTTCTATCAAACTCCGGTTAAACATTTTTTCATCAGAAACACCCCAAGTGGGGTCAATAAATTTTGGATTTTTAAAATCTGTAGCACCTAAGAATTTATCCATTCCCTGATTCCTAAAGAATCCATGCTGGTTATCCCAGTTAAAACTTCCGTTATAAACATAAACAGTAGAAAATCCGTATTGCTTTAAAATGGAAATAAATGATGTGAATGTCTGACGACCGTCCTCAGTTTGCATTATAAACTCATGACCCGGGGTATTAGGAACACTACAAATTGTCGCAAACATTCCTTGATGTGTATGCGTCCCCTGTGAAAAAAATCTGTCAAATAAAATCCCACGCTTTACAAGTTTATCAAATTCAGGCGTGGCATTGTATTTATTACTTTTAATAAGTTTATCGCCCGGCAGCAGTACCATTTTCCGAGCGATTTCAAGAGCTTTTTGAATATTCATTGCTTTTCGCCATATTTTATCTTTTTTACCGTGTTTTTTCCTAAACATTGTTTTTCCAAGCATAAATATTCCATTCAAAGCAAGATGATTTGCAAATGTATATTTACTGAAATAAGCATCACCCCAACGGAGAGGCGGACCTCCACGCGCGGTTCCACGAACACCAAATACTAGTAGAGGTATTAGAACAACCGACCAGCCACCCAATCTGAAGAAGTATTTTTTCCATGAGAATTGGTTTGGGAGTCTTGATTTTACGGTTTGTAAGATTGCCCACCCGAGAATTATAACGATAACCGCCCAGATAATTGTATAAATTATCACCGGATAACCATTCCAGAGCATTTTTATTACCGTTATTGGATCATCAAGAATATAATGAGTAGCAAGAGTATTATATCTATCTTGAAATTCTTTATAAAATTCAACTTCTGAAAGAGCTAAAAACATAAAAATTGAATAAATCATCGCGGTAAGAAAAACGACAATTTTAATAGTCCATTTCCTGTACTGCCAACCGATAATTGGTAAAAGCGACCAGACAAAAGCCGGGAGAACCATCATAGAACTTATTCTAGCGTCAAATCCGATACCCACTAAAAAGCTTTTAATGATCACATTATTTGGTATATTTTTAGCGAGAGCGATATTTTGCCATAATAGGAATCCGCGAGATAACGCGAAAAACACCATCAAAAATAAAAATAATTTGATGGAAAATATTAGTTCCGGCGGAACACTATACCACTTTTCAGTTTTTAATTTCGTTTTGATAATATCATTGATTGTTCTGCTCATTTGTTGTCTCAGGATATATTTGAAATTCATCTGTTATTCTAAACACGTTAGAATATTTATATTTTGTAAATATTTTCTCTTTTAAATGTGAAAGCGCCGTTTCACGCCTTCGTTGATATACATTTACCATTATTTTATTGCCTGTAATTATCGTCTGAACATACGTTTCATTCAAAGTATGACTACGCCCTGCAGCGCCAACATCGATTTGATATATTCCGCCATTCTGCATTGGAAAACATTTTGGTGAATTGGCTTCTTTACTTTCCGGATCAGCAATTTTCATTTTGTAATAATGATGAGTGTGTCCGCAAAACACAGCGCGAACTTTATTTTTATGCCGCATTAACATTTTCCAGAATAAATTCCGTAATTTAGGAATCGCGTCAAACGAATTTCCAATATGCCTTACTCTTGGAAAAGCCGGTTCATGGAAGATAACGAAAATATGCTTGACTTTTTCGGGCGCGGAAATAATTACATTTTCTACCCATTGTCTTCCGGCGTCATTAATTACTCCGCCATCTCCGAAGTCAGTATAAGGATCGATTATTATAAACCGTATATTTTTTTTTATCAACATAGTAATTAGAGGTTGTTTTGTTGTAACGAACAGCGGATTTTATTGATGGAATAATTTCTTTTTGTTTATCACTGTAATGATTTTTCGCTTCTGAAATTGCGTCATCAAACTCCCATTTTAAACATCCAATTCGATAAATAACCATCAATGCGTCAATGCTTCTTATTCCATATTTCTTAACCACGTATTCAAGTTCTTTATCCTTGGGCAGTCCGCTCTCATATATTTTATCCTGCAATACTACAGAAAAGTTTTTAGGTTCTTTATGTTCTTTTACAATATAAGGTATTAGAAAATAACCAACAGCAAGGATAGCCGCAAAAATTATTGCTATTACAAAAGTATATATTGATATTTTGTATATCGATTTCAGGATTCGATATATTTTATTTTTCATATTAGTCAGCATTATATCATAGGAACATTACGCTAACCTTGCCGCAATATTACCATTTGGTAATGTTGCTAATCAGTAATTCAAGAGCAATTCTAAATCTAATTTCAATTAAAATCATTATTTGATACAATATTTAACTATTAAATGATTGTTTAACAAAAACGGAGACTTTATAATGAACTTTACTCCCGAAGTTGAAAATATGATTTGTGTGACTAAAGGCCCGAAAAACGGTCCGGCTCCCATTCCGGAAGAAGGAAAATGGATAAAAGCAAAATATCTTAAAGATATTTCCGGACTGACTCATGGAGTCGGTTGGTGCGCACCCCAGCAGGGCGCATGTAAGCTTACCCTTAACGTTAAGAATGGAATTATTGAAGAGGCTCTCGTTGAGACTATCGGCTGCACAGGAATGACTCATTCCGCAGCGATGGCTTCAGAAATTCTTCCCGGTAAAACTATTCTCGAAGCTCTGAATACCGACCTCGTTTGCGATGCGATTAACGTTGCAATGCGGGAACTTTTCCTTCAAATTGTTTATGGTCGCACACAAACGGCTTTTTCAGAAGGCGGATTACCTATCGGCGCGGGACTTGAAGACCTCGGTAAAGGATTGCGGTCTGTTACCGCGACAATGTACGGTACAAGTGAAAAAGGAGCTCGATATCTCGAAATGGCTGAAGGATATGTTAAAGAAATCGCCTTGGATAAAAATAAAGAAATTATAGGCTATAAATTTGTTCAGATCGGTATTATGATGGACTTAATTCATAAAGGTATTGACGCTAATGAAGCTTTGGAAAAAGCTACCGGCACATACGGCAGATTTGATGACGCTATAGAAACAATTAACCCAAGACATAAATAAGGAGAACCAAAATGGTTGCTTTTGAAGGATATAATAGAAGAATTGATAAAATCATCCCCTTTTTGAATAATTACGGCATTAATTCACTTGAAGATGCTGAAACTATTACTAAAGAAAAAAAACTCGATATCGCTAAAATCGTAAAAGATGTTCAGCCGATCTGCTTCGATAATGCTTGCTGGGCTTATACTGTTGGCGCAGCTATCGCTATTAAAAAAGGACAAACTAAAGCGGAAGATATTGCTGAAACTCTTGGTGAAGGACTTCAGGCTTTTTGTATTCCCGGCTCTGTTGCCGATGAGAGGAAAGTAGGAATTGGACACGGTAATCTGGCTTCTATGCTTTTGAATGAAGAAACAAAATGTTTCGCGTTTATTGCCGGTCACGAATCTTTTGCAGCGGCTGAAGGGGCTATCGGTGTGGCAAAGTACGCGAACAAAGCAAGGAAAGCCCCGCTGAGAGTTATTCTTAACGGCCTCGGCAAAGACGCCGCGCATATTATTTCAAGAATTAACGGCTTTACTCATGTTGTTACTGAATTTGATTATTATACAAGTGAACTTAAAATTGTGAGCGAAACTATTTACTCTGAAAACGAAAGAGGGAAAGTTAAATGTTACGGTGCTGATGACGTTAGAGAAGGTGTTGCCATTAACCACCACGAAGGCGTTGATGTGTCAATTACCGGTAATTCAACCAACCCGACACGTTTTCAGCATCCGGTTGCCGGCACTTACAAAAAAGAGTGCCTGCTTCAAGGTAAAAAATATTTCTCCGTCGCGTCAGGCGGCGGAACAGGAAGAACACTTCATCCCGACAATATGGCTGCAGGTCCCGCTTCTTACGGTATGACAGACACTATGGGAAGAATGCACTCCGATGCCCAGTTTGCAGGTTCATCTTCTGTCCCTGCTCACGTGGAAATGATGGGCCTTATCGGGATGGGAAATAATCCTATGGTTGGCGCTTCGGTCGCTGTAGCGGTAGCTGTATCAACAGCGATGAAATAATTCATCTACAGCAAATCATAATTTTTCTCTTTTATTTGGAGGAAATTTCCGTTTCACGCAAATTTATTTGTGAAGCCATGATTGTTGTTTTCTTGTTTAGCATAAGAATGACCTGTCATCCGGCAGGTAGATAAACACTCATCAAAAAACCACAGGCAAATATAAGCAAATAAATTTGTCACGATTTTATGGAGGAAATTTCCGCTTCACGCAAATTTATTTGTGAAGTCGCGATTGTTGTTTTCTTGTTTAGCATTAGAGAAATTTCGTTTCACGCAAATTTATTTGTGAAGTCGCGATTGTTGTTTTCTTGTTTAGCATTAGAGAAATTTCGTTTCACGCAAATTTATTTGTGAAGCCATGATTGTTGTTTTCTT
>QMOL01000073.1 GCA_003648225.1 Chlamydiota bacterium | reverse complement strand
CCGGCTTAAGTAATTGACCTGGAGTGATAACTCCCTTAAATGCTCCGCTCTTCATAAAATCACGTCGGAAAGATTCTGTTATCATATCCTGAGGAGTCGAAATCCATTGCTTATATGGATAATAATTACATTTGTATTTCTCATCACTGTACATTATCGCGTCGCGGTCATAAGTCCCGTTAATAAAAAATTGCTTTATTAAAATTGTTTTGTTGATCGGAACAGTATTCGAAATTTCAGGCGAATAGTCAAGCTGGTAATATGTGATTATCGGCGCTGGTTGCTTTATTAATGAACCGCATCCTGTAAGAAACGTAAGTACGGCAAATAACAATATCTTTTTTAAAATATTCTTAAATTTCATTTTTTACTCCTTAGGAGGTTTTGAAAATAATGTTTGGGAGGGCCTGTCCTTTAATGATTCGGAAAATGAACGTAAATTCTTTATCGTCCTGCTTAAATTCTGAAGCATTGGCTCAAGATTGTTCTCGGTTATATATGCTGATCGATTTAAACTCTGACTTATTTCGGTTAATTGCGTGAGAAGCAATCCAACCTGTTCAGCTGAAATGTTTTTTGATATCTCACGTATCCTGGCAGAGACAAATACCGAGTCGCTTATTAAATTTGTTAATGCGCCTCTTTCAATATATGAGGAAATAATATCGCTGACGTTCCTTGAAACAGAAGCTATTACATTAATATTTGAAATTATCGGTCCCCAGTTCTTTTCGGATGTGGCTACGTTTATCTGATGGAGCGCCTGAGTTAACCCTGATGAAATTGCTTCGAGATTAATTTCTTTCATCTTCTTCTGAAATTCTACAATGAGATCCGTTATTCCGGGAGATGGCCGTGAATTAATTACAGGATATTCCGGGAAAAAACTGAGCTGTATATCATTGGTCGGCGTTTTAGATATCCCAATACCAAGATATTTCATGCCCGTAATTCCCGCGCTTACTATTCGTGTAACTTGTTGGGTCGTTACTTTAAAATTACTGCGTAGAGACATGAGTACTTCAATTAATTCTCCATCGGGAGCGAGCCTGACATCAGTAATTCTACCAACATCGACTCCTCGATATTTTACAGGAGTATCTTTGCTTAGCCCGCTTACGTCCTGATTGAAATATGTTACGTAAACATCTGTATCACCCGCGTATCTTTCAACTCCCCAGAAGAAAAGAGCGAAAATCAATATTGCCGCACTTACCACTACAAATAATCCCACTCTAAAATTGTTTGATTTTGTTGCCATGATTTATTAATTAGTGATTTAATGATTTAACGATTTGATGATTTTTAATCTTATCAATCGTTCGATCGTTCAATAATACTCGGAATCCTGTTGAAAAAATCATAAGTCTGCCGGTTCGTTTTGTCCCTCTTGAGATCCTCAGGCGTACCGTCGGATATTATGCTCTTTGTTTCCTTGTCTAACATTATTACTCTCTCCGCTACCTCAAAAATACTCGCTAATTCGTGCGTTACGATTACTATTGTAGCGCCAAGACTTTTATTTATTTGTAAAATTAAATTGTCAAGATCAGCCGATGATACCGGATCAAGCCCCGCAGACGGCTCATCAAAAAATAATATCATCGGGTCGAGCGCTATTGCTCTTGCCAAACCGGCTCTTTTTTTCATTCCGCCGCTTATTTCGGAAGGTAAATAATTCTCAAATCCTGATAAATTCACCATCTCAAGTTTTAATTGTACAAGTATTTCTATTGTCTCAGAAGGTAAATTCGTGTACTCTTTAATAGGAAGCTTTATGTTTTCAGCTAAAGTTAATGAACCGAATAAAGCGCCGGACTGGAATAAAACGCCTGTCTTAGTCAGAATCTTCAACTTCTCTTTCTGATTCGCGTTTACTATGCTTTCATTATCAATGAGAATATCTCCCGATTTAGGAGTTTCAAGCCCGATCATGTGCCTCAGCAATGTGCTCTTTCCGCATCCGCTTCCACCGCATATAGCTACAATTTCCCCTTTTTCAATATTGAAACTTATATTCTTATGAATAATTAAATCACCATATCCGGTTGTAAGATTACACACCTGAATAATCGAATTAGAAAATTTGTCTGATGGCTTGTTCACAATATCACGAATTGAATATTACTGTAAAAACTCCATTGAATACCACTATTAGAAAAATACCGCTCACTACTGCTGATGTCGTTGATAAACCTACATTGCCGGCTCCGCCCTTTACTTCAAATCCACGCATGCACCCCACTCCGGAAATGAGTATGGCAAAAATAATTGATTTGAGAAATCCCTGGAAAATTATATACATGTCTATTGAGTTTAACGTTTGGGTTATGTACATTGAAAGCGGGATGTTGAGAAAAAGCATTACTGTTACTATTCCGCCAACTATTCCAGCTACATTCGCTATTAATAATAAACACGGCATCGCAAGTGTTACGGCTATGATCCTCGGTATCACAAGAAAATGCTGCGGGTTTATTCCCATACTCTCCAATGCGTCTATCTCCTCAGATACTTTCATAGTACCTATTTCCGCCGCAAATGCAGCACCGGAACGGCCCGCTACAAGAACTGCCGTAATCATTGGACCGAGTTCCTGAACCATTGCTATTGCCACTAAATTGGCTATATATATCTCGGCTCCAAACTGCTTTAATTGTCCCGCTCCGAGTAATGCAAGTATTACTCCAATTAAAAATTGAATGGTTATTAAAATCGGTACCGCGTTGACTCCGGCTCTTTCAAATATAACAAGAATATCACCCCATCTTACGCATTTCGGATGTGCGACAGCGTATAGTAACGCTATAGTAACCTGTCCAATGAAAATAATTATATTCTTGATGTCATCTGCTAATTTTAGCGTGGCCTTTCCCGTGCGGATGATTATCCCTTCCCGAGGCGGAGTTATAAACTTAACAGGGTTGGCAAGTGAATTGATATCAATTAATGATAAAAAATTCTTGATGTCTTTTGTCATCCCTGTAATCGAAAAAAAACATTTCTGTTCTTTGCAAAACCTCTCTATTTCTATGACTAATGCCGCTCCGGCACTGTCAAAATAGCTCACTTCTGACAGCTCTAATAATAATTTCTTGAAGTGTTGACCGTTTGTTTGCGCGTTGAATTGTGCGAGAATTCGTGAAACATTATACACGTCAAGACGGCCTGCTAATTTTACATTAGCAATATTTGTATTTTTATCTATGGCAATCTTTAAGCTCTCAGGCATAATCCCTTTTAATAATAAAATATTATTGTGTCTGTCCAAAAAATCTCGCTTTTGTATGTCGCCTGTCTTGGAAATAAAAATGCTTTCAGTCACACACTATTATAACAAATAGACTTTCTTTTGTAAAATAGAATTAATGGTTTGTGTCCAAATTATGGAAATAACGAGCGGTTAATTGTTTTCTCCCCGGCCTTTCGAGAAATTATTTTTCCTGTCTCTTCGTTAATTATTTCCGCCTCAATCTCTGCTCTGAAAATCTCCGACCGGATAATGAATTTTTCCGCTCCGCTTATTGATAACTTATTCTTCTTAATTAAGCGATACATTTCTCCGGCAGTTCTAAAATACTTTTTTGCGCGAAGCTTTTTTGCCAGAATTACGGCGAGATTGGTTTTATTACCGCAAACATAAATTAATTTATTATTAGGAACAGTATTTATATTTATATATTTCTCTTCCGTAAATGGATGAATATAAATCCCGCGTAACCATAATGAAGACTTACCGGGTGTTAATATATTATGAGTTGTAATTTTAACTCTTAACTGTCCTGACTTCAAAAATTTTCCGGGAACTTTTCCAAGAAAAATTCTGCCGGATGAATCAAAAGATCTCTTGCTGATAAGCGAAACGTATTTTATCTTATCCTTATCCCAAATCGAAATCGAAAGCTCTAATGTCCTGTTCGTTAACACGTTTCGCTCAAATGTTGTCTTTGGAAAAAAAGGCGCCCGAATACCATAACCGGCTAATGTTAACTTTACCGCGGAACTTATCTTTGGCAAATTGGTCCATTGATAAATTATATCACCCGGCACTCCAAATATATGAATACCGCCTGATGCCCCGTCAGGAGAAATTACCGCGGCTTTATTTACGGTTTGCATCGCTGCAAAATTGTTGGGAAGTAATAACTCACATGATGAATCGCTAAACGATTGGATTGATAGGGGAACCATATTTTTAATAAAAAGTTTGCTCGCGAAAATGCCAGGCAAGCCAATTGGAAATCCGGGTGAGCCACCGTCAAAAATAATCTTACTGCCCTCAATCCTCTTTATTTTTACCTTGTCTTTTATTATTCGAATGTTATTTATCGGTTGACTTTGCGCATCACTGAACTTTAAAAATCGTGAGTTGCACAAATACCAGTCATTTGAAATGGTTATTCTAAGTGCGTCTAAAATCTCGGATTTCTTAATAGGGGATTCGTATGTATTGTTATTGATAAGGCGATAGTCGGATTTCTGAATTCCTATTTGACGCGCAACTGTTCTCCAATTTATTTCCTCACTCTCTAATTTACCGGAGAAAAGTCTTTTAAACATAATAGCTTTGTCTTTACGCTTTACCTTCTGGGGCTTGTGGAGTAGCGCCGCAATTTTCCCCTCGGAATTTAAAAGATAATATTCGCTTATTATATCGGATAATCCCGCAAATCTTAATATCGAATCCTTATTAATCTTAAATCGCTTGCCCGAACCGGCAAATCGAATAATCAGCGAATGTTCATTTTGACCTACAATCACTCCCGGCACAGGAGAGAACTTTTCATTTTTTCCATCTGCATCGAAGAGGACGACTTCATTTTTTAGATTTGAGATTTTGTCTGACCAGTTAACGCCATCTATTTTAATTTCCCAATCGGTTTCCCACGGATGTTTTTTATTTGCGGTACTTTTCTGTGAATAAGTTTTTATGGATTTTATGGATTCTATCTTAAATTCGGGCGCCCAGGATGATACTTGTATTGCCGGAACGTTTTCTCCCGCGTTATCTCCCCAGATACCATTTTTGTTTGCTCCGGAAAAACGATCGAATATAGGCAAATCATCGGTTAGAATTAATGATGAATTCGGCGGAATTACAGGTGACGGATTCTCAACCCGCTCCGCAGATTTAACTGAATAATATGATGATGTTCCAAAAGGTGATGAATAAAAAATTAAACCTCCGCATTTGTAGCCTAATCGCCATGAACGAAGATTTATCGCATCTTTGGAATTGTTGTGAAATGTGATGAATTCCGGCTGCTCAAGTATCGCGCTGTCAATAAAAAAAGGCCGATCCTTAGATATACCCTCTTCCGGCGAACGAATAATTAACTCAAGATAATTTCCCCTTCGGTACGCGTGGGACGTCGCCGGTCTACCTTTGTTAAATACCGCGACACCGTCTTTTGAAAATTCTATTTCCTGAAGGGAGTCCATTCCAAAAAAACTCGCCGACGCATTTAATTTCTCCGGAAGAGGATTGCCGGTGTAAAGCGTCATCCGATAATCGGTTTCCGGATTTACATTCGTAATTAATAGCCCGTCCGGAGCGGAATTCGTTAACGTGAATATCGATCCTCTATCCCGCGCGGCTCGCGTTTTAAATGCCTGTAATTCGTTTAGCGATGAGAACCAGCCGACAAATGTTACCGTTTGTCTGAAAATTCCGGTGGGCATAAAACGGTTGTAATTATCATCTTCAAAAAATAATGTGTCAATTGTATTGCTTATTACATTCTGCTTCTTTAAATTTCTTCCCGCACCGGTTATCGCTACTAAATTGTTCCACATTCCGGGATACCACATCGGTAATCCGGCTTCATTACGCATTTTTGAATATTCGCTCCAACCGGGCAAATGCGACATTGGCTTATTATCAAGTTTCACCGCTGCATTTGTTTTTCCGGTATCATTGTTATAAAAAAGTTCCGCGTCTTTAATTAAAAAAAAATTGTGCGAAGCTCGCTGCTCGTAATACCGGCCAAGCCGCATTGTGTCATCAAAATGAATCCAACGCGTATCCGTTTTGTCGGCTATAATATCAAATGTTATCGCTTCAGTGTCGGGAACATTAATGTCAGAAAGATAATTATTGCTATCACGGTCATCAGCTAATTCAGCCGTTACACGATTTAATTTAAGCTCGTTTGTAGATGAATTATCAAACCGTTTTATCAATCCCTTTAAATCACTTTTGCTAACCGCGTTAATATCATCGGTCGGTACCCATTTACCATCAGACCACGCAACCGGCAATAACGGCTGATAATCATCAGGATGTTCTTTTGACGGCTTGATATCCTCAATGTAAAACCGGTATCGACAACGCGTACCTCTTATTGGTCCAGGCAAATAAAACCATTTCGAAAACTTGTTCGATGATGTACTCTTAACATACCACTCGTCTGAAAATGAATCGTAACCATTCACAAATAAATCATCACGTAAAAGGGCAGCCGCATGCTGTCTGCCGGATTTAAGCACAGAATTAACTGCACTGTTGCATAATGCCAACCGTGCCGAATCCAGTGACGCGGAAGTGTTGATTGTCATGTAAACTGCCAGCAAACTGAAAATTGTAAGCAGCAGTAATACGATGATTAACGCCCCGCCCCTCTTCTGTGATGTTTCGTGTTGCAATGGAAATAGAGTAGTGGATTGGTGGATTAATGGATTGGTGGATTAATGGATTGGTGGATTGGTGGATTAATGGATTAATGGATTGGTGGATTAATGGATTGGTGAAAACATAACTCCCATAACTCCCATAACTCCCATATTATATTATACTAAATTTAATATTGCGCAATTACGATTCAATCCCTTTTCGCGCGTGAATTCCTTTCTGATAATAATGCTTTATTTCTTTCATTTCGGTTACTAAATCCGCACGTTCAATAATCTTTTTATCTACGTTTCTGCCCGTTAAAACTAATTCTACATTTTCAGGTTTATTGTCAAGTAATTCTAAAACTTCTTCCACAGATATTAATTTGTAGTAAATAGCAATGTTTATTTCATCAAGAACTACAATGTCATACTTGCCTTCCGCAATTATCTTAGTCACTTCGCTAAATCCATTACGCGCAACTTTGAAATCTTCTTCATCAGGTTCCTTATAGATAAAGCATTCTCGACCATATTGCTTTAATGTGATATTATCCGATAATCTCTTGACAGAATAAAGCTCACTATAATCCATTCCTTTTATGAATTGAGCAAAATATACCTTCAATCCCGCTCCCGATGCACGTAAAGCGAGCCCGAGCGCCGCGGTGGTTTTCCCTTTACCGTTTCCGGTATAAACTTGAATATAACCTTTCATTGTTGGATTATTGTGTAGCCCGCTTCGACTCGAAGCGGGTAATATTGGATTAATGATTTCCGGCTGATAAATAATAAATATTTAATTATAAATAATAAATAGTATGGCTCAGGTAATATCGGTACTGAGGCAATCGCGTCAATTTCAGCCGCGTCTTCAGTTCGTGGATTTTCTATCTTTACATAATTTATAAACGATAAATTCGTTGATTGGCCCGATGATGTCTTTAATTGTGATAAATCAACAGGTGCACCACCTGCTGAACCTTCATAAGCCGCAACTGTGTTTGAGTATGACCACGTTCCCGATAGACTGGTCCAGTCATTTGTCAGTAAAGCCGGGTTCGGCGGAAAAAGATAATTTGATGTATGACCGTTCAAATCAACTGATTGGGTCGGCATTAGTGAATCAGCAAAACAATTTGTCGCCATAAACCAGTTGGTTAAATCCGCACTTACCCAAATCTCTGCCGGCTCTTCTGATGTCGCATACCAAGGATTTGTCTGAGGAAGTCCTTCGTCATCAATATATGCGAAAAGTGTATTGCCGAAAATAAGCAAATCAACTCCATAAGGATGCTCAGGATCATTATAATTTCTTACCTCCGTTCCCATCTTTACAATTAACTTTCCTCCAATACCAATAGATACTATTTGATCCGATTGCCATGGCGGATTAATAATTGTTACGCTTGCCGCATTTGTCATCTCTTTATCAGCATATGTAAATCTCGATGCGGGACCTAAAGCTGTATTGGCGTTAGTGTATGCTCCGAAAACATTGTTCCCGGGCTCATATTTAATGATTTCCATTGCCCAGTTGTTCGAGAATGTATCGGCATAAATTGTCGATTGCAATCCACAAAAAAAGATGATTGAAAATATAAAATTATTCTTTTTCATAGGTTTTTATTGCCACTAAGACTCTAAGACACCAAGAATACAAATATAATAATTTCAAATTATTATTCAATGAATCTTAATTTTTCTTTGTGCCTTAGCGGCTGCTTTTAAATGTTTTGGGAAATAAAAAATCCCAATCCGGTTGCTTCTTCGGATCGGGTGCAAATGAGGAGATTGCGCGTAGCTTTCACTATTCGCCGTCGCTCTTGATGCCGAAGAAATGACGGATTTTTTAAATCATATTAATTATCAGGCCGGTCTTCTGGCTTCTGACTTTTGCTTCTCCCGCCTTCCCGTCATTTTATGACAGTGGCTTATGGAAGTTGCGTGGACAGTTACAGCGGCGGTCCCGCGCCGGATTCTCACCGGCTTCCCTGCCTGTGGAGTATATTTCACAGGCTCCTGATAATACTTCACTCATTATAGCAGAATTCCGCTTTATAATCAATATACTATGTACTCATAATGTTGTTGACATGATAACCAGCCTCTGATAAAATTATATGTATGAAGAAATCAAAAAATAACCGCAGGGCAGTTATTATTAACAAATGTTCAGATGGAATATTTGCTCAACCGCTTATAGATTCTTTATCATCTGAAATCAAAAAAAAATATACTGATTTTACTTCTCCGCAAAATGAAAATGAAATCGATAACCTAATCGATAATTCTATTCCAAATGATATCTTCATTATCGGCGGAAAGAAAATTATGATGACGGCAAGCCGGTTCGGTCTGCACTTCCGTGAAAAAAATATTGACGCAAGATGTGTTTTTATTCCTGCTTGTCCATACAACAGCATTCCTTTTAATGATTTTAGTTACGGCTTTGGTTCCGCTTTGAAGTGGTGTGCTGGTCTCGGAAACGATATGCTTTCAATCAGAAAAAATTCCCGCGATAATTGCCGCATAGGAATAATCGAAATTGACGGCGATCATAATGGATGGCTGACAGCCGGAGCATCATCATTGATATCTGAAAAAGAAAAAGTTTTATCTTTAACTTGTGAAACAGTTTTTGATGAAGAGAAATTCTGCACCGCGGTCTCAAAGAAAATAAAAAAATATAATGCGGCAGTTATTTTTACTTCACAGGAAATCAGAAATGCAGGATTGAAAAGAATTAATACCGCTAATCAAAATATTTCTACCGCATTATCAAAAATCATTACTAAAAAACTTGACCTGGAATCTTTCGCCTTTATCATTAATCCGGGGAAAATGTTCGACAGTAAGCATATATCAAAACAAGATGTTAAACTCGGAACTCTTGTGGGTAAAGCGGCTGTCCGCTTAGCTTTAAGAACGGCAAAGCAGGAAACAAATATTTTAATTGCCAATCGTTTTTCCAATGATGGAAAAAGCAAAATTTCATTTGAAATCGTGCCGCTGTTTGAAGCAATAAACACCCCGCGCAAATTACCTAAGAATTATAAAACACTAATTGCAATGATTTAGAATGAAAAAATATCAATCACTACTATAGCCACTAATTCACTAATTAAAAACGAATGAAAAAGAAAAAATTAATATTAAAAGTTATTTTTAAATCTTAAAAAACGAATATTATTAATCAACTGAAATATTGAAGAAAATAAACAAAACCAAAACGAAAAAATTAATCCGTGCTGAAAGTCCGCCGAAGGAGGATTCATTTGTTTCTATTCGTGGTTAAAAATTCGTGAGGAAATTATGAAAAATAAATTCGCAATTACTAATGGAATAATTTATACCGGTAAGGATATAATCAAAAATCATGCCATCATTATTAACGGTAAATTTATTGAAAATATCGTTCATCAAAATGAACTGGATGAAAATATCGAACAAATGTCAGTTGACGGTCGACTCATTGTTCCCGGATTTGTTAACGCGCATCACCATTTTTATTCCGCTTTAGCCACCGGTCTTTCAGTCCCGCCATGCGAAACTTTTCTCGATGTTCTGGAAAATCTGTGGTGGAAACTCGATAACGCGTTAACTATTGACGATGTCCGCTTGTCGGCACGGTGGACAATCGCGCAATGTGTTAAAAACGGTGTTACAACCGTTTTCGACCATCACGCGTCTTACTCT